>NZ_VIKZ01000052.1:13471-46547 GCF_009711985.1 Dolichospermum sp. UHCC 0260
ACTGACCAATTAATTTTTTTCTGGTAATTTAATACTACTTGTACCGTTGGGATTAGTGACTATCTCCCCTCCTAAAGCTTCAATTTCCCGAATGGCTCGTTTGCGAGTCTTTTGATCAACTTTATTATTTAAAACCATCATCCATGTAGAAATACGGGCTGATTTACTATCTGGTTTTTGACTGAGAAACTCAGCGGTTTTTTGAGAACTAAATGCTGCTTGCTTGCTTTCCGCGTCAGTATAAGTGTTAGCCCACTCTGCGGCTTTGAGAAAAGATGTTTGGGCTGCTTGAGCATTACCTAAAAACAATAACTCATCTGTGCCTTTATAACGCCAGATATAATAGGATTTTTTGGGTAATTGTGGAGATAAAGATTTTAATCCTTTGTCCATTAAAGCTATAGATTTTTCTGGCATCCCACCGTATAAAGAGCTACTTACAGAAAGTCCTAGGTAAGCGTCTAGAAAACGAGGGTCACGTCCTAAAATAACTTCAAAATATTCTGGACTGAGACGATACCCTGTTCTATCTCTGGCTTCATCATCGCCAAAGAATTGCAAAAAATCAATATATACCCAATCTGCAATCAGGTTTTTATAACTAAAACTAGGTACATTTTTCAGTAAGTTCAAGCGAAGACTTTCTTTTTTGAGGTCTTTTTCCAGAGTTTCAACAGAAATAGATTGTTGACTGGTTAATAGTTTTTGCAACTTTGGTATTTGCATTAAGCTAATACTGGTAATACACAAGCAAACGACTAAAGGTGTGGTAATAGCTTCACGAGATAAGAACATACTTCCAGTAATTAAAAATTCATAATTAAAAATTAAAAATGACCATAGTCCCTCAATTTTATTATTGTTGCACCAATTGGCAACATTTTTGAGCTATTGCCCAATCTTCTTGAGTTTCTATGACTAATACTCGCACGGTTGAATCAGATGTGGCAATATCAACATCAATAGGTTGGCGCTGGTTTTTATCAGCATCAATTTTTAGTCCCAAAAATCCCAAGGCTTCACAAGCTGCTTGACGGATTCCTGGGGAGTTTTCACCGACTCCAGCAGTAAAAACTAAAACATCTAAACCTGCTAAACTAGCCAACATTGCCCCAATACCAGCCCGGAGACGATGTACGTATATATCCCAAGCTAGTTGAGCGCGTTGATTACCTTGGTCTTTTGCGGCTATTACCTCCCTTAAATCACTCGATACTCCAGAAATACCTTTTAATCCTGAAGATTTATTTAACACATTATCTAATTCTTGACTAGAGTAATTATACTGTTGCAGTAAATAAATTAAAATCCCTGGATCAATTGAACCACTGCGGCTACCCATCATTAAACCATCCAGGGGAGTAAATCCCATTGTTGTGTCAATACTGCAACCATTTTTGATGGCGGCTAAAGAACAACCATTACCTAAATGACAGGTAATTAACCGCAGAGATTGTAAATCTTGACCAAGAATTTCCGCGGCTCGATTTGCACAATACTGATGACTGATACCATGAAAGCCGTAACGACGGATACCTTGTTCTACTAATTGATAGGGGATAGGATAGATGGCTGCGGCATCGGGTAACGTGTGGTGAAATCCGGTATCAAAAACTGCAATTTGGGGGATATTCCCCAGACTATTTTCAATGGCTTCAATGCCAGCTAAAGCGGCTGGATTATGTGCTGGGGCTAGATTGCATAGGTGAGCGATCGCCTGTTTAACATTTTCCGTAATTATCACAGCATCTTGGTAATCTTCACCACCATGCACTACCCGATGTCCTACCGCATCTATGGCTAATAAATCATCAATTACCTTGGTTTCACCATTGATAAGAGTAGATAACAAATGAGTAAATTGCACCTGTCGAGAATCACCAGAAATGGTTTCTTGCAGTTTTGCACCTGTAGCGGTTTTAACTGTAATTTCTGCGTGATTTTGCTCCTGAATCCAATTGATTTTTCCTTCCCACAGGGGTTGGGGGGCTACATTAGGAATTGGGGATGTTATATCATATAAACAACTCTTTTGGCTGCTAGAACCGGCATTGAGGACGAGTATTTTCATAAATTCAAACTATGGTGATTTTATTTTTTGGGTGGAGTAAAACCAAACTTTGTAAAAATCCAGTGATACCATTCTTGATGAGTAGTAACAAAAGTTAAAGCTGATTCCAAATCTATCTCTAAATCTTTATTATGAATACTGATAATTAGATCATAAATCAAATCAAAGAGAATTCTATCTTCTTTATTGAAGAGAACAAAATTCCCATTAGCACTGTTTTCTAGTTGTTGCATTCTTTCTTTACCGACTTTAGCAGTAATGCCTGGTTGACGTTCATCTCTGATTAAATAAAATTGGCTTTGAGAATTATTAATCACCAATTCATTAAAATTACTAATCCGACTCGTAAAGGGAGTACCACTAATTTCTAAAAAAGCAATTACATGATACTGATTCCCTCTTTCAATAACAATATGTTCTGGTAATACCTTTTTCCCTAAACGATATTGGCTTAATTTAAATGACTGGATATGAGTCAAAGCTTCAGCAATATTTTTCAATTTACCAACATCATCACCATCACTAACAATAGATGGATTATGATACTTTTGTTCTAACTCAATTCTATGTTCATTGAGATATTCAATTACAGGATTTACGGGAATTGTAGTTTCACCAGATAAATAAGTTGCTAATCTATTCTGTAAGTTGCTTAAATCAACAGCATTAGGTGATTGTATAGCTTGAATTAGCTGACTTAAAACTTCCATTGATGTTTGTTGCTGTTGCTGTACAAATTTTAATTGCTGTTCTATTTTTTCATTACTATCTAATTCCCGAATTAGTTTTCTTTCATCTGGTAAAGAAATTCCATTAACTCTATAATCATAGTATTTAGCCGCCCGATTTAAAGCCGCACGAATAGGTTTTTTACCTAAAATATCATCTAAATCTTCAGGTAAAAATAACTGTTCTAAGGTAATATCTACAGTTTGTATTTTCACTTTGAGAATAGATTTAATTTCCGTTTCTGTCGGTTGACGTAAAGAAACCTGATATTGAGATACTCTCCCAATAATAGATTGATCAAATATTGTTTGAAATTTTTCCCACCTATCAGGAAATAAATTCAAGATAATTAAACTATTGGGAACATGAGTGAAAATCTCTTTGATAGCTTCCCCAAAATTCAATAATATTTCTTGATTGTGAGGAAGTCCTAAACCTTCTAATTGATCAAAAATAATAATTAAAGGTTCATCTAAAACAGATAATTTACCTAAAACTGAAATAGCTTCTAAAGAAAAAGCTTCTTTACTAATTTCTTCTCCCCAATTTGGTAAACCAACGGTTTCAGCTTCTTCGTCAGTTAAAACATTTCCTGCTAACCAACGAGTGCTAATATTTCTATATTTATAATCTGTATAACTGCAATATTTAACCATGCCTTTAATGATAGATAAAGCAAAACTACCCGGAGCATAATTACTCATCCACCATTCATTAATGGTCTTTTCTATATATTGCCAATATTCTCGTTTTCGTTGTGTATTTTCTTTACTTAAAGCACTAATACTATTATCTTCTAAATCATATAAGGCTTTTAAAATATCTATATCTTTTTGTGTAACATCTCTATCATTAAGACTAACTATTTTCCGAAAAGTGTTAATAATTAAAGAGTATAATTGAGGTAAATTTCCGGCTTTCTCAACTAGAGATTCTAAAATTCTACTATAAATATGATAAAGTACAGATTGGGCATTATTCGGTTGACGAATAAATAGTAATCTATTACTTGATAATCTCTCATTAGCAAGTCGCATCATTAAATGAGTTTTACCAGTACCTGGTTCTCCAATAACAACTACACCTTTACTCTGATGATTAGGATCTAATTTAATATTATTTAAAGCAGTTTGTAAAATCTGGAATTCTCGATGATAAGTATCAGCAAAATCTGGGTGATGTTGAAAAGGAGTATCAACTCGACTGCTAGTAAAGGGATTAGGTTGTTTTTTGAGATTTTCTAACATTATCTTTCTATAAAGATGATAAGTAAATTTGGCATCATAACTAGCGGTATGTGCCATATTCGGCAGAAAATATTGATTATTAGCTCGCAGATTCAAATATTTACTCAGATACTCTAAAGAATAACTTTCTAAATTTGGAAAACAGTCTTTAGCCAAAATCCAAGTACAATCAAATTCCAAATTTTGCCAAGGTAAACCAACTTGTCGAAAACTATGCTTGAGGATATCAATATCATGTTCTGCATAGTGGCAGATAATTTTTTTATCTTCAACAATAGTTAGAAATTCTGTTAATAAAGTTTTGAGACTTTTGAGATTTAAAACATTTTGAAACCCATGGGAATTACCATCACAAAAACCTTCATAAATTAACACACCTTGACTATCAACAATAGCTAATTCAGTTAAATTAGGATTTCCTTCAGTATCTAAAACAACAAAATCCATATTAATTTACTTATAAGTAGATAATCTTAACACCTATAATAATTATATCGTGAACACGAAAAATTGCTGGCGTTGCTGAATTCAAGTAATTTCTCAAACTCTTGCTCCTTGTGCCTCTGCGTGTTAGAGGATGTTTGAAAAGTTTTTAATGTATAAATAAACCCCTCTCCAAACCTCTCCCCGACGCGGGGAGAGGCTTTGAAACCCCCATTCCCTTGTAGGGAAGGGGGGAAGGGGGGTTAGGTTTCTGGAGATTATCGGTTTCATCTAATACTTTTCAAACAACCTCTTAGCGAAGCCCGATAAAATCATCCTTTCATTCACCAACGCCAAATTGTAAAATTAGTTATTACCTACGTTTACCAGAACGACGTGGAGTAGGAGAAGTAGAACCAGGCTTTTTCTCACCTGCTGCTGTGCGTGAAGAAGGCTGTCTAGGTGATTTTGAAGAAGCAGATTTAGGAGCAGAACGACGAGTCCGCTGATTTCCACCACCAGCAGGAGCTTTGCGTCCATTGGGAATTGGTTCAGCCTTAATTTCCGGGTTGACTCGAAAACCAGCCACCACCTCTTTCGGTAAACGCTGCTGAATTAGTTGCTCAATATCCGCTAACAAATGATGTTCATCAACACATACAAGGGAAATCGCTTGACCTTCCGCCCCAGCGCGTCCAGTCCGACCAATACGATGCACATAATCTTCTGGGACATTGGGTAAATCGTAATTAATAACGTGGGGTAGTTCGCTGATATCAAGTCCACGCGCAGCAATATCCGTTGCTACCAATACCTGCAAAGTCCCATCTTTGAACTTAGCTAAAGCGTGAGTTCGCGCTCCCTGACTCTTATTACCGTGAATAGCCAGGGCTTGAATGCGGTCTTCACCCAACTGCTTCACCAACCGGTCAGCGCCATGCTTCGTGCGGCTAAACACTAATACTTGATACCAGTTATTTTCCTGAATCAGATGAGAAAGTAATTGCCGCTTGCGATCGCGGTCAACATGATAAACTTTCTGTGATATCGTTGCCGCAGTTACGTTCCGACGTGCAACTTCAATCATTGTCGGGTTATGTACTAACCCAGCCGCGAGAGTTTTCACCTTATCTGAGAATGTCGCAAAAAATAGCAAATTCTGGCGTTGTTTGGGCAAAAGCGAAAGAATGCGGCGAATATCATTAATAAAACCCATGTCCAGCATTCGGTCTGCTTCATCCAGTACCAACACTTCCACACGGGACAAGTTCAGAGTCCCTTGTTGAACATGATCTAACAATCGTCCTGGAGTTGAAACCAAGATATCTACGCGGGTTCGCAATTTCTGTTTTTGGGGACCAATACTGACTCCCCCAAACATCACCATTGAATTCAGATTTAAGTATTTACCATAATCACGGACACTTTCTTGCACCTGTGCAGCGAGTTCACGGGTAGGTGTCAGAATTAACGCCCGAATTGGGGAAAATCCAGTAGAATGACTGGGAACGTTCTTATTTGCAGATAACCGATGTAACAGCGGCAAAGTGAAGCTGGCAGTTTTGCCTGTACCAGTTTGCGCTCCAGCCATAATATCACCACCAGCCAATACCACAGGGATAGCCTGTTTCTGGATTGGTGTGGGTTGATTATATCCTCGCTCAGTGACAGCACGGACAATTTCCGGGGACAAGCCGAGATTAGAAAAAGACATAGAACTCCAAAAATAACATCGGCCTGTCGCCACTCACGGCTTCAGTCTTAGGCGGACGAATGGTTTAAAATGCTAAATGGGCGGTAAGCACCAAGACTAGGAGCAAATGCCACAGTCAACCATCATAGCAGAATTATTGTTAAATCTGAAACTATGTTTAGTATGAAGTTAATTTCCAGAAGAAATTAAATATACGCTTTCTAAAACCTTTGTAAAGACGTTCCATGGAACGTCTCTACTTTTTTACCAGATGTGCCATTCTCAATAATTAGAGAATCACTATTGTTGGCTGGCTTTTTCCCTTAACCAAACTTCTAAATCACCAACTTTTGAAAAATCTAATAATACATCTCCTAATGATTCCAATTCATCAGTAGATAATCCTTGAATTTTCCCTATTAAAGATAATTCAAGTTCCCCAAATCGGCGCTTTAATAACCGGAGAATTATCTGTTGTTCTCCTAGTTGCTGTCCTTGTTGCTGTCCTTGTTGTCTTCCTTCTTGTCTAGCTTTTTCTCTGTCTTCTTGATAAAGCGGTGCTAATCTCATCACTAACTCCCTATCATCTGTTTCTATTTGTTGATTAATGTTCAAGTTTTTTTGGAGGTTGTACAGCAATTCTAGCGTCACTTTCCGAAATGGATGATTTGCCGGTAGTGCTGCTAATTCATCAATTGCCTGTTTTTGAACAGTGCCACGTCCCAATACTCTCAACCACAATGTTTCTTGAGTACATGGTAACTGATGCAAGGCCACGATGACTGTCCGTAAATACTCAGGTAAAAAATGTACTCCTGCAACCCAATCTGGTTTTTGAGTTGCACCAAATCCTGAGAGGATAGTGGAAGATGCAGTAGGAGTGAGAATCCATAATTGCGGGACTTCTATATTTTGAATAGAAGTTTTATTGCGGTTTGCTTCTCGTTGTAATGCACTCCGCACTTCCAGTAATTTTAACAGACAATCACATATTTCTTCTTTGGCTGCTGGATTGCGAAAAGGTTCAAAGATTGCAGGTTTAGTGGCTATCTTCCCCAATAACCCTAATATTTTTAAACTAGGATTTTGTGGAGAAAAAGGCGAAAATAATACATCTATTTCTCGAACTTCTGCCGCAACGCGACTAGGTGCTTGAATTTCTCCATAGGGTTTGAGTAATTCTTCTAAATAGTCCTTTGAAAATTGGTCATGAATAAATCGCGTCATTGAAAATCATGTCAGACAATGTGCTAATTACTCGGATTTTATCTGTTTTTCAGTAGCTTTAGAAAAAGGTTTGCAGAAAATAACTTTAGAAACAACTCTTAATAATAACTATAGTGAGATAATTAAAGATTGATATAGAGACTTTGTAAACTATGGCTGAACTACCCAAAACCTTAGAAGATGCGATCGCTCAATCAACTGAAGCGGTAAAATCAGCTTTAGCTGATGGTATGACTCGGATTCAAGTTGAGTTATTATTTCCAGAACTCAAATTCATGACAGTTGCAGAACAGTTTCTTCCCCAGTTTACTGAATATGAATCCCGTCTCAAAGTCTTCTTTGCTGATGCTGGTGCGGCTGCATTAGCCCGTCGTGATTGGACAGATGCCCAATTCCAAATTTCCGATATTGGTACAGGTAGGGCTGCATCTTTAGAAGCGAAAATTCAGCCAGAAGATGAAATTTTCCTATTTATTGCTCCCACCTCTGTAGAAGTCCCACAATTAGAAAAGTTGTGTGAACTGATTGGGGAACGCCCTGTCATCATGTTAACACCCAGGCTAGAAGATTCCAGCGTAGTTGGTATTGGTTACACAGCCAGAGAAACCCGTCGTCGCTTCATTAGTACCATCGAATCTTGTTACTATATCCGTCCTGTAGATGATGAATCTGCCCTTTTCCGCTGCTACCCTGGACTATGGGAAGTATGGCTAGAAACAGCGGGTGAATATCAAAAAGTTGCCGAACTCCCTAAAAAACCCTCCGGTGATGAATTAGACGCGATTCTGATGGGGGGACAACCGGAAAACACTACGGACGCTACACCTATGAGAAAACCCAGTGTGTTTAAGAGTTTGCAACGGTTTATCAAGGCTTTGAGCAGTTAGAATCACAAAGTAATGGGGAAATCGCTTAATCACCTGATTACCCATTACCAATTACAATTACCAATTACCCATTCTTTTGATTATTTATTTTAAAGATGAAATTAATCTGTTCTCAAAGTGATCTTAGTAGCAATCTTTCCCTCGTCAGTCGTGCAGTCCCGTCCAGACCAACTCACCCTGTCCTTGCCAATATTTTATTACAAGCAGATGCCGAAACTAATCAAGTCAGTTTAACAGCTTTTGACCTCAGTTTAGGTATCCGTACCAGTTTTACTGCCGAGGTATTAGAAGGTGGGACAATTGCTCTCCCTGCCAAACTGCTTGTAGATATCACCTCTCGCTTACCAGAAGGGGAAATTACCCTTGATGACCAATCAGGAGATAATACTGGAGAAGGTATAATTGTTACTCTCAAACCCAAAAGCGGACGTTATCAAGTGCGGGCTATGGGTGCAGAAGAATTTCCCGAATTACCCGTGATTGAAAACGCCGAAGCAATTCATCTTACTACTGCGGCACTAATTGAAGGGTTGAAAGGTTCTTTATTTGCTACCAGTTCAGATGAAACCAAGCAAGTCCTCACAGGTGTACATTTAACCCTGAAACAAGATACTTTAGAATTTGCAGCCACGGACGGACACCGTCTAGCAGTTTTGGAAACTACTAATGAGCGTCCTGTGGAGGGAAGCGAACAGGTAGAGGTGACAGTACCTGCAAGAGCATTACGAGAGCTACAACGGATGTTAGGACATAATTCCACATCAGAAGAAACTGTAGCTGTCTATCTTGATCAAGGGCAAGTTGTCTTTGCTTGGCAAAATCAACGCTTAACCAGCCGCACTTTAGAAGGACAATATCCCGCTTATCGGCAATTAATTCCTCGGCAATTTGAACGCCAAGTCACATTAGAAAGAAAGCAATTTATCAGCACTTTGGAACGAATTGCTGTATTAGCAGATCAGAAAAATAATATTGTCAAAGTCAGTATTGATCATGCCAATCAAGAAATTACTTTATCTTGTGAAGCGCAAGATGTTGGTAGTGGTACAGAATCAATGCCAGCCCAAATATCTGGAGAAGATATAGACATTGCTTTTAATGTCAAATATCTGATGGAAGGTTTGAAGGAATTACCATCTTCAGAAATTCAAATGCACTTAAATCAAAGTTTAACTCCAGTAATTTTCACGCCTTTGGGTGGTTTGAAAATGACCTATTTAGCTATGCCTGTACAACTGAGAAATTAGTTTTTAAGTCAGCATTTAGCTATCAGGTCATACAGCAGATTTCGCTCTAATGAGGTACTTGAATCATGAAACTCTTGTAGTGCGGGCATCTTGCCCGCTGGATATATACCTCATAACACCGGAAAGTGCTGTAACTAGAATATCCTAGATTTGTAAGGGTTTAGCAGTGCTAAACCCCTACCTATAGAATCAAGCCTACGGGAATAATTTAGTAATAAATTTTACCGCCACCCCATTTAGTCCCAACAACTTTTGGTTGGAGGAGAATGTGTCCAGAGATAGCCACCAAGTTATCTTCCGTCAGATTTCGCATTTGTGGGAAAATATCCGCACTCTTGATACTGGGGTGGATTTCAGAAATCTCGGTTTCACCATCATAGGTAGTGGGATTTTTGATATAGTCCACCAAACCTACAATATTATTGCGTTTAGGTAAAGCTCCTGCCAAAGCTTCTGGGTCAAGTCCCACGTTTTGGTTAGTCTTAGTTACACCACCAGCATGGCATTGAGCGCAAGCAAAATTAAAGAGTCTTTTGCCTTCTTTGACTTGTTTTAAACTAAGAACGACGGTATCACCTTGATCATTTAATGATACAGTACGGATAGCTTCATCTAGTTGCATTGCTGTTGCAGTACCGACAACCATCTGTAATGTCAGCAAAATAGTAGCAACAACAACACCAATTAGTCTTTTAAACATATTTCCCCTCAAAGATTTTATTGAGTCACTGTAATACCAATATCATGTTAGGAGTCCAATTTGTTGCCAAAAATACGATATGTTAGACTCTCAAAATCTAAATTTCTGGATAGGATTGGGGAGACAAAGCTAAAATCGCTATTTTTGGTGTTGTGAAATGGAAAGGGTATAGTTGTACTTTTGTTTCGACAATTCACCCACATACACTGAGTATTTGCCTACTGTCCAGTAGCCAGAATGTTTTGGTTTACTCGCAATATCATCATTACCGAGTACACAGAAGCGCCCTCCTGGTCCCTCAACCAATAGTGTTGGCTGTCCTTCAGCCTCTACTGTTAACTGTAGATAAGGTAGTGGCTCTGTCACTTCAATCACTTGACTGGGTGCAGTGGAAGTATACCCGCAATCAGTTTTTGCCTGTCCTCCAGAGATACCAGTTAAAGTTATGGGGTCTATATCAAGAGGATTTTTAATTTTAGTAGTTGGGGGTTGTGGGGGTTGGGCAAAACCGGACTGAGTCAGCAATAAACTCATGGTTAACCCGACGGGAACAACTGTAAATATCCTGAAAGTTTTCATGTTATTTCTATGACCTTAAATGTTGAGAACGCAATTTATGCATATAGTAATCTTGAATAGTCTATATTCTCAAGACGAAGGCAATCAGATGGAGTTCCTATGGGATATTTTCAAAACTAAGGCTGTAATTGACTAAATTAAGAATATTTGGAGGCGGAGAGGATGCCTGAAAAGTATCATGCAAGTAACTGAACAAAATTAATTGCAGATTTTTTTCATAAACAGAAATCTCTGTATTCCTTTCCTGTTCCCTCTCCTCAATCTGAAATTTATTTTGCACGACTACTTATATCTGAATTACTGCTTCAGAGTGCGGGAAAGAATGGGAGGATTGCGTTAGGCTGGATAAAACTGAAAAACAACGGGTTGTTCCATCCGTATAAATCCTGTTGACACTCCCCGGTCTAAAGACACGAGGATTCTTGGTTCAACGAGACCACTTAAACTAGATTCCTTGCGTTATCTAGCTCAGAGGTGGGACTCTCCCCAAGCGTTAACTTTCGGTCTGTCCGACCGTAGTTGCATGACTGCAAGTCCTGTTTAACTTGAAACGAGAAAGTTTCAAAATTCTGATTCGTCTAGTTCCTATAAATCTTTTACCTACTGCTAGGAGGAAACTAGAACAATGCAGTAGAACCGCATAGATTTAATTGTCAAGGTACAGAAAAGCCGTTAGGCAGTTAGGTTTTTAGACAGGTTGATTACCCTTCCTGTTACAAATAGTGTAACACTAATCGTCACTGGGGGATAAATCCCCTAGATGGCTTTCATCCCCGTCTTAAAAGACATTGACACCTAAAAACTTTTTGGATTTTTAGGTGTCAATTCCGGGGTTTTCAGCTTATTTTCTTATAAAATTTCCTGATGTTCAAACTAAAACATCCTCAAAACACTAACACAGGGTGGTCTTTGGATCAACGAGATCCAAAGTTCATCGAGTCTATGATGCCTATACTAGGCTTGTTATATAATTTCTATTTTCGAGTCCAAACCAGTGGCTGGGAAAATGTCCCAGATGAAAAAATTCTCATTGTCGGTTCTCATAATGGCGGACTGGCTTCTCCGGACACATCCATGATGTTATATGATTGGTTGCGTCGCTTTAGTGTGAAAAGACCGATTTATGGTTTGATGCACCCTAAAGTTTGGGATGTGTTGCCACCGGCGGCGGAAATGGCGATGAAGGCTGGTGCAGTGAGAGCGCATCCGAAAATGGCTTACAAGGCCTTGCGGGCTGGTGCTAGTGTCTTAGTCTATCCTGGTGGCGCTGAGGATGTGTTTCGACCCCATGCAATGCGGGATAAAATTTATTTTGCCCAACGGAAGGGGTTTATTAAGTTGGCACTCCGGGAAAATGTCCCGATTATACCAGCAATTTCCTGGGGATCACATGATACTCTGATTGTCTTGGCTGATATATATGAAATTATGCAGCAATTTCATAAAATGGGGATGCCTTGGCTGTTTGGGATAGATCCTTTGGTGTTTCCTGTTTATCTGGGATTACCTTGGGGATTGGCTTTTGGACCTTGGCCGAATATTCCTTTGCCCGTGCCTATCTATACTAGGGTTTGTCCCCCGATTGTGTTTGCAAGGTATGGAAAAGAAGCCGCAAGCGATCGCATTTATGTGAACGAATGCTATGAATTAGTCAAAAGCAAAATGCAGCAAGAGTTGGATAGTTTAATTCAAGAAGCTGGTCATTAATATTATCCTGGCGGTGCTTTTGTCGCCAGGTATTTTAAAACGTTAATTAGGTATTTGTAGGTGTAACAATTGCCTGTATATTAAGTAAGTGGACGGGAGATAAACAAAACTTGTAACAATATGTAAATTTGCCTCTATGCGTTATTGTGGTTGAGTTTTAGCCATTCCCCAAAACGAAATATATTTTGATTTTCCTCCGCCCACCTACTTGGATTTCATATTGAATATATCAGAGAGTTTTATGGTACAGAAAAAACCGCAATGGTTTGAAACCGCTCTACAAATTAAAGGTTCAGTCATTGCTGCTATCTACAAACGGGTGCTGTTATGTGGTGCTTTTGGAGTTTTAATTTCTCTACTTTATCATCTTCAAATTCCCGTTTCTCAGCCAATTTTAGGGACTGTTATTCCCAGTATTGTTTTAGGTTTATTATTAGTATTTCGCACGAATACAGCTTATGATCGCTTTTGGGAAGGGAGAAAATGCTGGGGGCAATAGTCAATACTACCCGTAATTTAGCCAGACAAATATGGGTATCTATTGATGAAAAAGAACCAGAGGATAAAAATAATAAAATTGATGCCTTAAACTTACTTGTGGCTTTTGGCGTAGCGACAAAACTACATTTACGAGGTGAGCCTATCAATAATGATTTAGAAGAATTAATGCCAGACTCTTACTATATAAAATTAAAGATTATGAATAATCCTCCTTTAGAAGTAGCTTTTTGGATTAGCGATTATTTACAACAGCAATACAATCGTCATTGCATTAATAGTTATCAATTGACATCTCTACAGGAATTATTAAATATCTTGGTAGATAATTTAGGTTCTTGTGAACGAATTTTAAGAACACCAATGCCTCTAGCTTATGCTATTCACCTTAAACAATTATTATTACTGTATTGCTTCCTCTTGCCATTTCAAATAGTTCAGAGTCTTGGCTGGTGGACTGGGTTAATTTCTGCTTTGGTTAGCTTTACGTTATTAGGTATTGAAGCCATTGGTTTAGAAATAGAAAATCCCTTTGGTTATGATGAAAATGACTTACCTTTAGACGCAATTTGCATAACAATGAAACGGAATATTGATGATTTAATCAGCTTAACTCCTACTGTGCATAAATCATGAAATTTCAAATAGCAGTGGCAATTAAAAGAATGCAGAATTTAGAATTTAGAATTACGTTTTGCAACGGGGATTTTACCCCGACGCAAAACCCGCTGCTTGTAGAAGCAGGGGACTTTAACCCCCAAAGGTAAGTTAAAAATCTCATCTTAGATTATCAGGAAATATCAGCTATAAATGGAGATACTGCCTCAACAAATGCCTGAGTATATTCATAGGGCATGACATTTTTGCCAATGATTTTTACTCCCTGACTTTGAGGTAAGCAATTCAGATAATATGCTAATCGTTCGTCGGGAGCTTCTGGTTTACTTTCTTTACTAATACCGCGAGCTTGTTCTCCCACAACCAATAATGTCCGGTGCGAAATTGAGGCAATATCACTACTGTAATCTCTTTGCCAAAATCTCGCTAAAAAAGCAAATACAGCATAACGCCCTCGCATATTTTTAGCATCTGCTATGAGAGTATTTAGCCATTCATCATCAACGTTTTCACTAACAGCAAACAATTTTTCAACAGAGAAAGAATATAAAAATTTGCGGGTACGGGCATAGCGGAAAAAAGCATTACCTATGGGAGATGTAAAAATGCTCCAAAGTAAGTTCTGTTGCCATTTGGGGGCATTTTTAGTAATAACTGGACGAGATGTAGGATCAGATAATACTAACCCAGCAATTAAGTCTTTTTCCAGTTTCACTAATTCAATGGCAACGGGTAATAAAGCTCCTTGGACTACGATAATAACGGGTTGTTTAACCACAGTTTGCAAGAAGTGTTCTAACTGTTTTGCCCAGTTAATTGGTGTATGCGCTAAAGCTGGCATATCACTTTCACCACATCCCAATAAGTCGGGATTATAAATAAGATTTTGGTGCTTTTTATCATACCATTCTCGGCAAAATCGCTGCCAAAATTGCCGTGATAATCCTACTCCGATAGGATGAATTAAAAGTAACGGAATACCTGAAGCAGTAGAATTGAGAGGTTGATGAATTTCATAAGCACAGCGGTAGTTTTGCCAACTATAATACTGGGTTGGAGATGCTGTGGAGTTGCTGATTGTAGATGATGACATGATGGCAATTTTTAATAGTAACTAAAAAATCATGTGAGGATGAATGAATTGATATCCAGCATCTTTCAGTTTTTGATTGGACACCCAGGCATTATATGGGCGGGTATTTTTATTATCTGCATCCCAAATAACATTAGGTAAATTATTTTTTGTCATCACATTATTAAGTAATTCTTTATTCGTGAGATGACTATCATCTACAAGATTATAAATACCTTGTAAGCGCTGCTCACGAGCAAATTCTATTGTACTAACAATGTCATCAAGATGAATCCAATTGCTGATATCTTCCCCATTACCAGGACGGGTTGTTCCTGACGCTCTACTAAATAGTTTTACCAGTTCTCTACCGGGTCCATAAATACCTCCTAAACGTAAAATACAAACGCGGGTATTGTCATTATTTGCTGTTAATAATATATCTTCTGTTTTTCGCAGTAGTTGAGAATTGCGATTAGCTGGTGCTGGTGGGCTTTCTTCGTCTACCCATACACCGTTTCTATCTCCATAAATTGAATAACTACCTGTATATATTACTTGGTGAATATTAGGAAATTGGGGGAGGAGAGAAACTAGATTTTTGGCAGTGTTTACATAAGTTTCTTCATAAGAATCAGCGGTTTTTGCGCCGACACTTAATAAGATAACTTCTTGATTTTTTAATACAGCTTTCAAGCTTTCTAGATCATTACCTGAAGTGACAATAACCCTTTGTGCTACTGCTTCTAAAGTAGATATCCTTTGGGGATTAGTGGTAGTTGCCGTCAGCATAAAATTACTATTTGACTGCCAATATTTGCTAACGGCACAACCGACATAACCACAGCCAATAATTGCAATGTTCATGATCATTAATAGAACTAAAATAATTTATTTTTAACAATTACCAGTCAATCATCAATAGTACAGGAATCCAGAAGCTTTTGGCTAATAAGTATTAGTCTAACTTTAAATTTTCCTACCTATTCAGATGTATAACGGGAGCAGGAAGCCACATTGATAATTAAATTTGGTGAATATAGCAGCCCTATTTTCTATTTAAACTTGACTGATGCACTCAAGCAGCAGGAAATAGATTCTCTCACATATTATGGAGTATGGCTATATTATTAATTTCAGTGGCTATGAACTGTTACTCACTGGTGATTTAGTTTGTAAGTAATTTTAACTTACTTTTTTACTTTTTATCCTCTGAAGTCGTTTTTAGTTATGAATTATACCATCTGGCATGATTGCTCCAGTTAATTTAGCACCAATTAATTTTACCAGCAGGCGATCGCCTGAACGAATTCTCGCCCCTGTCAAGTCAGCACCCCGCAAGTCAGCACCGCTAAGATCCGCACCAATCAAATTAGCCGAGCGTAAGTTGGCATCTCTTAAATCTGCTAACAGTAAGTTAGCTCTAAATAAATTGGCTTCTGACAAATCCGCACCTCTGAGAATCACCTTGTGCATAAAAGTATCACTGAGATTAGAACCGCTTAAATTTGCATAACTCAAGTTTCTTCCTGATAAATCCCGATTACTCAAATTAGCGTGGCTAAAATCTTTACCACTTAAATCTGAATTTGCCTGTGGTTGTTGATAGGTTTTTTGTGGTGAGTAAGAGTATGTAGATGATGGTTTATCGGCTTGAGGTGGTGGAGAATAAGGGGGAGTGGGCTGTTTATTCCGGAAAGAGCGCAATTTATCACGAGCTTCATTAAATAATTTCAGCTTCTCATGTGCCTTGTTTTGTAAGCGCAGGTTGTCTTTGGGGAGGCGGTCCGGGTGCCAAACAAAGACTAAATCTTTATAAGCCTGGTTGATTTCTTCAAGTGTGGCCCCTAACTCTAATTCTAAAATTCTGTAGTACCGCTCCAGTTCGCTGCTCGTCATAGTGTATTGATGAATATTAATTAATAATTGAACAAATGATGAGTTATTTGTTCATTCTACAACTTTCTTATTCAATGAACTTACGTTGAATAGGAGTTTGACTGCTTTTACAGCCACTAGCATCTTGACTAATTTAACTGGTTTACTTGCTATTTTTTCAGCATCAAGGAACACATCTAAATTTTCCAAAATTTACATTACAAAAAAGGGAACAGGGAATAGGGAACAGGGAACAGATAAGAAACTCAAGTTTCGCCAGTTTAAAGCTCAGTCAAGAAAAAGATATTTTTCAAAGATGCGTAGCCCGAAAAAAACAGTATCATTCAAAAGCGAAACCCAACAGTATCATATAATTGATTGTTGAGTTTCTTTTGTCAACTTGATCAAATAATGTATTTTCTATGAGCTTATGTGGCAACTTTCATAAAAGAGATAAATTGAGTTTATTGCCAGATTACTAATATTTATTTGCGATATTTTGAGAGAGTTTTAAAAAGGGGCATTCGATATATTAAAAATAAATTTAGATTACATTTTGGATTATTCCTTACAACCGCCTTAGAATGAATTATAAGGCTAATAACAAAACTCGTCTGAAGACGACTCAGAGAATATTTCAGTCCGTTTTAACGAACTTTAGTTATTAGACTGGGAATTCATTCCCAGGTGGGTTAGGTGACTAATTGAGAATCTAATTGAGAATAGTTCAAAGGTTCACACGCTGTATTCTCCATTCACCTACACTTTGTATTTGTGACTAAATACCGAAAGAAAATAATTAATGCTCCAATACTGGACAGAATGCACGAGATTTTCGCAAATATTTGCATTAAAACTAACTGTATATTAGTAGAGTTTTCCGGTGAACAAGATCATGTCGATTTATTGGTAGACTACCACCCGGACAATAATATCTCTGATTTTACATCTAGTTTAAAATCTGCCAGTAGCAGGATTATTCGTAAAGAATTTAAAGAACATATTGATAAATTTTATTGGAAACCTGTCTTCTGGTCTAGCTCGTATTATGTGGCATCAAGTGGTGGTGCGCCAATTGAAAAACTAAAGCAATATATCAAGGAACAAGACGCACCAACGAAGTAAATAGAATAGAAAGATGGTTATTTTCGCTTCGCACTCAATTTCCCGCTCTAACCCCTACCCTATGGGTACATTGAGGGTAGGGACTGCCGCGAGAAGTTCAACAATTAATTGTTGGGGAAGAGACGAGCCATTTCTGATTCATTAAAAACCTCAGATGGCAGTTCTTCCAAATTGTCGTCACAATTCTGAAACGAAGTTTCATCACCCCAGATGTCCGAAACTACATCATCAAATCCATTTTCTGCAGATGTATTCAGCCCAGTCAAAGCATGATCAGGTATTTCCCCAAAGGGATTTTCACCAACTGAAGTGAGGCTATTAAGGCTCTGATCATTGCTTTCATCAGTTAAAGACATGGAAGTAAAGGAAACATGACCGAAATTACCCATTGCTTCTGAGTCATGGGCAATATCTTTATCAGATAAGGAAATATCACCAAAGCCATCATCATCTTGTTCTACAGCCCAAGTCGCTTGTGTTTCGTTTCGCAACTCATTCAGACTCATCTCAGGGATTGAGAAAGATTCCGCTTCTGGTTCAGGGCCATCCACCATGACCACAGCCTGCTGACGGGAGTACATCTGTGGTTCTACTGTAGGACTGAGACGATTACCAAGGGCAATATCGGGGTCAAAATGTAAATTCAGAACTTCAATTAAAGTATCCGCATCTGGATTCAGTTTGGCAAAGGGAAGCATTAGCTGGGCCAATTTCGGTTCTAGAGCATTAATAACTCCCAGGATAAGGTAAGAAGAAGGTCGCTTGCCGCCATCAGGGGTATAAACTGATTCAACAGTCATCTGAAGCGTAATCCATTCACGATTGGCTTGAAAGAATTGCAGCCACTTTTGTTTGATCGAATCGGTAAAACTATCAAAGAAAGCCATAAACCCATCCTGAGAGGTAAAATGTTTGATACAATCATCAAGTCTAATTCCTCTTCAGCATTTCTGGGTTGAACTTTTACTGAAATAAAAATCTGACAATAAAGAAAAAAGTTCACGATCTGAAGTATCGGAGGGAACAACATTCTCATAGTCATCATCACTGCTGAATTATTGACATACTCCCCAGCCTAAAGGCTTGGGGATTCTAGGCTCAAACAGCAATTGCAGGCAAAGCCCGACTTACACTACCTAACCCAACAGTCGAATTTATTAAATTAGAAAATACCTGATATAAAACTTAATAAATGATGCGTAATAGGTAACGGGTAAGGGGTGAAAAAAGAAAGTTCTTCACAACCGACAACCGACAACTAACAATTGACAAATGACTAAAAAACAAAAATTTCCTTACCTACTGGGTTCTAAATGGACTGCACAACAAAAAGTTGATGGCTGGCGACATTTTCAGGTTGTTAACCGTAAAAATCAGGGTAAATGGGTATATGCAGAAATGGTAGCAGCTTGTGATCCTCAAGTGCGCTTTTGGTTAAATGCTAAATTATTGCAAGATAATTCCCAGTGGTATGCTGGGTGGCAAACTTTGCAAGAAATTAATTCTATTGAATCCGATCCAAAAAAGCTAACAAAAGCTAACAATTGTTAGCTAACCCTAATTGATAAAAAAACAAGGGATGATCAAAATATAGGAAAATTTTGATCATCCCTTCCGACTAGATATTTTATTGTAAAATCTGATTCCGACAGTATTCTTGCGTAGGTGTCACAGAAGCAACTTCCACCTCTACAGGTTTCTCTGGAGTGGGGTTAATAATAAACTCACTGGGTCCTTGATGAGGTTTTTGAGAATTTCCCCAGTCATAAGTATAACCTAAACCAGACCAAGGATAATATTCCTTTTTAGCATTGGTGTAGGAATTGGTATATATTGCCTTGACTACAGGACTACTATCAGGAACAGGTAAAGGTAAAAGATTACAACTAGCATCGTTAATTTCTGCATCAATACATGGTCTAGTTAGATCTTCTGCTTTTACCCACATTTCGACAAAATGGGTTTTCGTAGAATATTTATTTAAGATTAATCCCAAATACTGTTGTAACCGCAATGAAAGTTCAACATTATCAGGAATATTGCTATCAATAGCTTGATATTTCTGACAAAATTCTTTCACTTGTGGAACTGCTGTAAACCAAGTTTGATAAGGTAGCAGTTTTTTTGTACCTATTGGCCAATCTGAACTTGGGCTACTTGTATATTTCCAAGTTGACATCAAATATTCTATTTTGCCATTATTTTCTCTCCATTTAACCTGTGGATTATTTGGAGATAAAGCCAAAAGATTATTCACTACTTCATCTGCTAATGGTTGTTTAGCATCTTCAATACTTTCTGCCAATTTTTTTGTCAGAATATTATAAGTTTCTGGTTGATACTGCAATAGATAATCATAGACATTTTGGGTTACTTCCAATTGTGATAATTGGGTTTTTGCTACGGGTGTACTATAGCTAGTCATTCCTTCAGCTAATACCCTAGTTTGCCATCCAAAAACTAAAAATGCACAACAAAGTAAGCCCAAAAATAATTTATGCTGCCAATTTCTCATGATTAATCACTTGGTACGTTAAATTTTCCGTCAAAGATGATTCTACATGAAAACACTATCAATTCTGTAACAATAATTGTTAATAAAACATTAAAAATACTTAAAAAAATATCGTAACCATAAATTTCATATATTCAGAATTTTTACTAGCGTATTAATACTTAAAAAAGATAATGTGTCAGCACTTTTCCAGGACATTGACTAGTAGTCTGTCAGAGGATGTTTGAAAAGTTTTTAATGTATCAATAAACCCCTCTCCAAACCTCTCCCCGACGCGGGGAGAGGCTTTGAAACCCCCATTCCCTTGTAGGGAAGGGGGGAAGGGGGGTTAGGTTTCGGAGATTGTTGGTTTCATCTAATACTTTTCAAACAACCTCTCAAGATAAAAATGATGGACTGTAGTGTGAGCGTCTCGCTCACGCGGGCAAGATGCCCGCACTACAAGAGTTTCATAATTCAAGTTTGTACCTCATTAGAAGTCAACAAAAGTATTGCAGGTGAAGTTGCTAGTTTCAAAGGGGTTATGAATATTCCCAGGAAGGAAATTGTCAACAGAAATTAACTACAGAAATTAACTATATTTGCGATATCTGAAATAAAGCTAAAAACGCACATTCCCAAACCAAGCGAGGTTGGGCATAACAAAGTAAATGTTTCCGAGTTTTTTCTAACTGTTGAATAATTTTTGGTTCATGTATTTGTTGCCAATAGTATTGTTGCAGATAATCAATTAACCATAATTGAGCTTCAGTATCTAATTCTTTATCAATTTTCTTGGCTAATTCTAAAGCATGACGGTAAGAAGTCGGGGTTTTTTTCACCTGGGCGATGAACTCGCTAGGAATTTTTTGTAATTGTTGATAAGATAAAATCGCATTTCCTGGACTACCTGCGGCTATATTTAAAACCTCTGGATGTTGCAAAATTTCGGCATTTCCTGTTTGCGTCAATACCTGACTCATCACAGCAATATCCAACCGATAAAAAGGAATCTTTTGACAACGGGATACTAAAGTTGGTAACACAGATTCTGGTGAAGGGGCAATTAAAATTAATGTCGCTTTTCCCGGTTCTTCCAAAGTTTTTAACAACGCATTAGCCGCAGATTCCGCCATTGTTTCCGCTTGTTCTAGGACTATGATATTTCTCTCTGCTGCCAAGGGTGGCCGAGAAAGAAATTGCGTAATTTCTCGAATTTGTTCCAAACGAATCACTGGTGGGGCTTTGCGTTTAACGCCCTTTTCTGCTGCTTCTGCTGGTGTAAGTCTTTGTCCTTGAAATTGATAAGTTGGTTCTACCCACAATAAAGCCGGATGATTTCTTTGACGAATCCGATTTTGTAAAAGGGGAATTTGATCAGGTGCTACAGAACTGGAAAAAAGTAATTCAATAAAACACCGGGCTGCTAAACTTCTACCTACACCATCTGCACCTACAAACATATAAGCAGGTGCAACTCGATTTTGTTTAACAGACTGAGTTAGTAATTCTACTGCTTGCTGTTGTCCGACTAATGGTGAGAACATAAATTATGAAAACAGGCGATTATGTAAAATTTCCTGTATACTTTGTTGCACATTTTCTTGACTATTATTCCCATCTACCCGTACAATCCGAGACGGATAAGATACAGCTAACTCCGTATATCCCCGCTGTACCCGCCGATGAAACGCAATTGTTTCTTGTTCAATCCTGTCTAATTTAGCTTGTCCACGTTTGCGAGACAGCCCTATCTCCACATCTACATCTAACCAAATAGTTAAATCACTAGCTAAACCACCAGTAGCAATTTGATTAAGTTGATTAATTATACTCATACTTAAACCCCTGCCATAACCTTGATAGGCAATAGTAGAATCAGTATAGCGATCACACAAAATATACTTCCCTATGGCTAAATTAGGTTTTAATTCCTCTTCAATGTGTTGCGCCCTATCCGCAGCATACAATAACAGTTCCGTCACTTCCCCCACGGGCTTATTAAGTGACTTTTCCAATAATAACATCCGTAAATCCTTTCCTAACTCTGTTCCCCCCGGTTCACGAGTCAGCACCACAGATATATTTAAACTTTCTAGCCACTGAGAACACAGTTGCATCTGAGTAGTTTTACCACAACCTTCTACCCCTTCAAATACAATTAATTTACCACTCATATTGTCAAATTTTGCTACTACCGATTTTATGAACTCATTTTCTCACGTCTCAAACCATACCTAATTCCCGAACGACTGTAAAGGCATATAGCAGCTTTCAGCGGTTAGTAGTCAGAACTAAATTACTTTCAGTCTAAGCTTCTATGATTGAAATTAGAATTTCATTTAACTGCATACCGCTATAGTATTTACCTATATTAATTTACCATGACTATAAAGAGTTTATTGTCAACTCCTGAATCTGGCAATAACAAATATTTAACCCCCTTCCAAGTGGAAACCTATAGTTTTTTAAGCATAATCAACCCCCCAATAGATTTGACTAAATTACGAACTTAGTTAATTACATAAAAAGTCATCAAATCCAAAAAGAACTTACCTGAAAATAAAAAATACAATAATGCCTATAACTGGAGATACCAATGAAAATTTATTCATGTCTTCATTATTTTCACAAAATCACTATCTTTTTTGGACAAAACAGTATTATGATAAATAATAAATAGCAAGCCACTTATATAAACTGGAGATAAAATATAAAATTGCCAATAATGCAACAAACA
This sequence comes from Dolichospermum sp. UHCC 0260, assembly GCF_009711985.1. NCBI lineage: Bacteria > Bacillati > Cyanobacteriota > Cyanophyceae > Nostocales > Aphanizomenonaceae > Dolichospermum > Dolichospermum sp. UHCC 0260. Next base: position 36,407 of record NZ_VIKZ01000052.1, read on the forward strand.
AAAATTTCTACCAGGGGATTACTTCACCTGGGATTATCTTTTTCCCTATTAACAGGACTTTATGCCTGTGGTAAAGAAGGCAATTCTAGGATCAATCTTGAAAATTTAAATATTGGTGTGAATGTAACACAGATTCAAAAAGTTACCAAACAAAATCAGGACACTACAGTTTACATTCAAGGTAAAATAGAAAAGATCGCTCCTTTAATTCAGAAAAAAGCATATCAAATCAACGACTCAACTGGAAAAATCTGGATTATCACTAATCAAGGCAATTTTCAAGTTGGAGAACAGGTAGTATTGAAGGGTAATGTACAGTACAAAAGTGTCCCTTTAGCTGGCAAAGAATACGGAGAAATTTATTTAGAGGAAAAATAATTTATGAATAATCAATTAGTTCATGTAGCCGTTACCATTCTCTATCGAGAAAATAAATTCCTGATGCAATTGCGGGATAATATTCCTAATATTATCGCTCCTGGTTGTTGGGCTTTGTTTGGTGGACATATCGAACCTGGAGAAACTCCAGAAATAGCAGTTCAGCGAGAAGTTATGGAAGAAATTGGTTATGAGTTAACTGACTTTACTCAATTTGGAATTTATAGCGATGAAAAAGCTGTTCGTTATGTATTTCAAGCACCATTGTTAATAACAGTAAATCAACTTGTTCTTTCTGAAGGTTGGGATCTAGATTTGTTAACAGCAGAAGATATCTATAGAGGTGAATGTTATTCTGTAAAAGCAGGAGAAGTAAGACCTTTAGCAAGTTTACCTCAGAAAATAATGCTGGATTTTATCAAAAACCTATAGTTCGATTACTCGATTTACAAGCCCTTTAAAGTTCTCCAGAAATTTTGCAAAAATTAGACTATTAATAAATTCCATGCAGCCAGTAAACAATCTACCAAATCTACCTAAATGGTTAAATATAGGATTAGCCTTTCCTGTTATTCTTCTGAATGGTTGGCTATTAATTCAATTTATTAACTACTTTCAACCTTTAGTCAGTGTTATCTCTGTCGCTATTCTCTTAGCTTTTGTGCTAGATTATCCGATTAAACTGCTCCAAAAACGTGGAGTACCTCGCATTTTAGCAGTTGTCGTAGTATTACTATTATCTATTATTATTTTAGGTGCTGTAGGTGTTATTCTCTTACCACTTATTCTGGAACAACTGAATGAGTTAGCTAATCTTCTTCCCTATTGGATTGAATCGGGAACTCAGCAAATAGAAGCTTTGCAAAATTGGGCAGCTACCCAGCAGTTACCAGTAAATTTAAGTGGATTAGCTAGTGAATTTTTAGGAAAAATATCTAGTCAACTACAATCTTTGACTGGAAAAATTCTCGGTTTTGCTTTTGATACTATTGGAAATTTATTTAACTTACTAATAGCCATAGTTCTGACTATTTATCTAGTATTGAATGGTGAAGCTTTATGGGATGGAATTTATCTGTGGTTTCCGTCCCAAATTGCTAAAAAAGTTCGAGAATTACTCCGAGAAGATTTTAATAATTATTTCATTGGTCAAGCTACACTAGGTGCTATTTTAGCCGTGTCTATAACATTGGCATTTGTCCTTTTACGAGTCCCTTTATCACTCCTTTTCGGGATAGGAATTGGTTTATTTTCTTTATTTCCTTTTGGGACTGGTATTGGGGTTGGTATTGTCAGTTTATTAATAGCTTTAAAAGATTTTGGCTTAGGATTAGAAGTTGCGGCTATAGGTGTAGCTATTGACCAAATTAATTCTAATATTATTGCCCCACGCATTTTAGGAAATTTAACCGGCTTAAATCCTGTATGGGTGGTAATTTCTTTATTAATAGGCGCAAAATTAGGCGGTGTATTGGGTGTATTGGTTGCTATTCCTCTCGCTAGTTTTATGAAAGATATGGCTGATAGTTGGCGGAATGGTGAATTTAATAAAACCGCTGTTGATAGTGAATATCTGCAAGAATCTTGAATAGCATTGAGATTTTCACAAATTCAACTAGTAAAGAACTAAAATATTCACATCACCCCACAGGAGGCTGTATGAGTCAGGCAACTTTAATTTTAGTAAAAACCTTATTTACTAATGATGAGTTAACATCACCTTTATTTCCTAATTTTGTTTGTATCGTTGGTAGTTTATTTGTTTGAATTGATAAAAATTGCCAGCGACACACCCCCCAACGCTTTAATCAGATTGTTTTCAAATAATATTCCGTAGGTACAGGCGCAAAAATCAAGAAAATGATTACAATATTCAAGGTGAAATCTAATTCTCTTGCGTAACTAATCATGGAAAATTTTGTTTTTTACAACCCAGTTAAAATCTTGTTTGGCAAAGGTCAAATCGCCAACATTGCTTCAGAAATCCCCGCAAATGCGAAAATCCTTATTACCTATGGCGGTGGTAGTATTAAAGCCAATGGCGTTTATGATCAAGTAAAATCCGCATTAGCTGGCAGAAATTTATTTGAGTTCGGTGGAATTGAACCCAACCCCCATTTTGAAACTTTGATGAAAGCGGTCGAATTAATCCGCAAAGAAAGCATTGATTTTCTCTTAGCTGTGGGTGGTGGTTCAGTTGCTGACGGGACTAAATTTATCGCTGCTGCTGTTCCTTTTGTGGGCGACCCTTGGGATATTTTAGCAAAAGCCGCACCCGTAACTGCGGCTTTACCAATGGGGGTGGTTTTGACTTTACCCGCAACTGGTTCGGAAATGAACACAAACTCAGTTGTGACTAAGTGGGAAACTCAAGAAAAGTTGTTTTTCGCTAGTCCCTTCGTGTTTCCTAAATTTTCAGTTCTTGACCCAGAAACGACTTTCTCCCTACCTCCTCGGCAAATCAGCAATGGTATTGTTGATGCTTTTACTCATGTAATGGAGCAATATTTAACCTATCCAGTCAATGCACCATTACAAGACCGCATGGCCGAATCAATTCTGAAAACCCTGATTTGCGAAGGACCAAAAACCTTAGCAAATCCCACAGATTATGATGCCAGGGCGAATTTAGTTTGGTCGGCAACAATGGCATTAAATGGGTTAATTGCTGCTGGTGTCCCCCAAGATTGGACAACTCACATGATTGGTCATGAGTTGACAGCGTTGCATGGTTTAGATCATGCTCAAACTTTGGCGGTTGTACTACCTAGCACTTTAACAATTCGCCGCGATCGCAAATGGCAAAAACTTCTACAATATGCAGATAGAGTCTGGGAAATTAGCGGTGGTTCAGAAGAAGAACGGGTAAATGCAGCAATTACTAAAACTCGTGATTTCTTTGAATCAGTTGGTGTTCGGACTCACCTATCTGACTATGGTATTGGATTACAAACTATTCCAGCCGTGATCAAAAATTTAGAAAAGCATGGAATGACAGCTTTGGGGGAAAATAAAGATGTTAATCCGCAAGTTGTTGAGCAGATTTTAGCTCTTTGTGCTTAGAAATTCCAGAGATATTCTCGTTTTGCTGGCTTAGATATGAGGAAATAAGTGAAAGTTTTAGTTATCGGTAATGGGGGACGGGAACACGCTCTAGCGTGGAAATTGCTACAATCTGAAAAAATAAACAAGCTTGTTTGCGTACCAGGTAACGGTGGTACAGCAACTTTGCCAGGTTGTGAAAACTTGCCTTTAGCAGTAGATGATTTTGCTGGTATCAGCGAATATGCGATTAATCATGGGATTTCTTTAGTAGTTGTCGGTCCAGAAGTGCCTTTAGCTCAGGGAATTACTGATTATCTGCAAAATCAAGGCTTAATGGTATTTGGTCCAAATAAAGCAGGGGCGCAAATAGAAGCAAGCAAGGCTTGGGCTAAAGCTTTAATGGAGGAAGCCGGAGTTCCTACTGCGAAAGCTGCGGTATTTACGGAAGCAGCCCCGGCAAAAGCTTACATTCAATCTCAGGGTGCGCCCATTGTTATTAAAGCCGATGGTTTAGCTGCTGGAAAGGGGGTTACAGTTGCCGAAACTATTGCCCAGGCTGAAGAAGCAATTGAGGCAATTTTTCAAGGACAATTTGGATCTGCTGGCAGTTCCGTTGTCATTGAAGAATGTTTAGTAGGGCAGGAAGTATCTGTTTTAGCTCTAACCGATGGTTTAACCATTCGCCCATTGTTACCTGCTCAAGATCATAAGCGCGTCGGCGAAGGTGATACAGGAGAAAATACTGGTGGGATGGGTGCTTATGCTCCTGCACCAATCGCCACACCGGAGTTAATGGCACGGGTACAAACAGAGGTGTTAGAAAGAACGATCACAGCTTTACAGTCCAGAGGCATTGACTACCGAGGCATTTTGTATGCGGGGTTAATGATTTCACCAGATGGGGATTTTCGGGTTTTAGAATTTAACTGTCGTTTTGGTGATCCCGAAACACAAGTAATTTTACCGATGCTAGAAACTCCTTTGGAAGATTTAATCTTGGCTTGTATAGAACAGCGGTTAGGAGATATGCCGCCGATTGCTTGGAAACAAGGGGCTGCGGCTACGGTGGTGGCTGCTGCTGGTGGTTATCCGGGAGAGTATGCTAAGGCTAAGGTAATTACTGGCTTGGCAGCAGCCCAGACAGCAGGGGCGACGGTGTTCCATGCGGGGACAAGATTAAATGCAGCCCAGGAAGTTGTTACAGATGGCGGTAGGGTGTTAAATGTGACGGGTTTGGGTGAGGATTTCCAGGAAGCTTTAGCTCAAGCTTATGCAGGTATCGAACATATTCAGTTTGATCAGATGTATTATCGCCGAGATATTGGTTATCGGGTTTTAGGCTGATTTATTTTTGGATAAATAATTTGTTTCGCGCAAAGACACAAAGGAGCAAAGGCGCAAAGGAAGAAGGAAGAAGGAAGAAGGAAGAAGGAAGAAATACATTTATGATGCTGTGGGGACTTGATCACTTTTTGGTGGTCGGTCCAAATTTTGTTCTTCTTGTATCCCAGTCCTCCCCGCAAATTGAGAAAACTTTGTATGCTGGTATCTATATGGTTCTTTATAGTTTTTAATTAAAATTAGTGCAAGAAGATTTTCGCTTAATTGTTGATTTGGTTTTGGTGTTTGCTGTTGCTGCTTGCGGTGGACTCTTAGCTGCACTATTAAAACAACCTGTTTTGCTGGGATATATCATCGGTGGTATGGTTGTTGGTCCCTCTGGACTAAGGCTGATTAAAGAACTTGTCCAGGTGGAAACCTTGGCTCAGTTTGGAGTCGCGTTTTTGTTGTTTGCTTTGGGTGTGGAGTTCTCTTTAACGGAACTCAAAAAAGTTAAGGCGATCGCTCTCGGTGGTGGTACTTTACAAATTATCCTCACTATTCTCATCACTGTTTTGGTCTGTGGTGTCACTGGTGCTTGGGGAACTCTACCGGCTAAAGGTGTATTTTTGGGTTCGATTTTGTCTTTGTCTTCCACTGCTGTGGTTCTCAAATGCCTCATGGAACGCAATGAAACCGAAACACCTCACGGACAGGTAATGCTGGGGATTTTAGTAGTTCAGGATTTGGCTCTGGGGTTCATGTTAGCTGTATTACCAGCCCTTCATCAACCAGGAGAAGCCATTGGGGTGGCTGTGGTGATGGCATTGGTGAAAATTGGTTTATTTGCAGCGGGTGCAGTTGTGGCTGGGATTTGGTTAATTCCCCCTTTACTCAGATTATTAGCCAGCACTGAAAGCAAGGAGTTATTTTTATTAGGTGTCGTCACTATCTGTTTAGGAATTGCTCTGCTCACAGAATATTTAGGACTATCCATTGAAATGGGGGCATTTGTCGCCGGTTTGATGATTTCTGAGGTGGAATATGCTGATGAAACTTTGACGATTGTTGAACCTTTACGGGATATATTTGCTAGTTTATTTTTTGTTGCCATTGGGATGTTAATTGATCCAGTATTTTTGTGGCAAAATCTGGAGTTAATTCTGGGATTAGTGGCTTTAGTTTTTGTGGGTAAGTTTTTAATTATCACCCCTTTAGTCAAGTTATTCCGTTACCCTTTAAAAACAGCTTTAATTGTCGGTTTAGGACTAGCGCAAATTGGGGAATTTTCTTTTGTTTTAGCTAGTGAAGGACAAGCTTTGGGTTTGGTTTCCCGACGCATATATTTACTAATTTTAGGAACTACCGCAGTGACTTTAATGCTGACTCCTTTTGTCTTGCGGTTAGTCCCATTTTTATTCGATTTTGCTGAATCTATGCCTTGGCTGAAACCATATTTGGTAGATGATCAAGCTCATGATTTTTCGGAAGATCTACCACAGAAAAATCATATAGTAGTTTGTGGTTATGGACGGCTTGGTAAAAATTTGGTGAAGCTGTTACAGCAATATCAATTACCTGTAGTAGTTATTGATCAATCAGAAAGTCGAATTCAGCAATTACGGGATGCCGGAATACCTTATGTTTATGGTAATGCGGTGAGTCTTCATGTATTAGAAACCGCCGGTGTCAGTCATGCTCAAGGTATGGCGATCGCTCTCCCTGATCCTGCCAGTATTCGTTTGTGTTTAAAACGGTCTTTGGAAGTATGTCCAGAATTAGATACAGTTGTCCGTGCTACCCAAGATAAAAATATTGAACTACTTTATCAATTAGGTGCAAAGGAAGTAGTACAGCCAGAATTTGAAGCTAGTTTAGAAATGGCAACTCATCTATTAATTGGGGTGGGTTTATTACCAGAGATGGTACAACAGAAAATGCAACAAATTCGCCAAGATCATTATTTGGATTTACGTCCTGAAAGTTCCGCTGCTGAAGTTTCTAAATATTTACAAAAAGTTACCCGTGATTTAAATCGTCGTTGGTATGATTTACCAGCAGATTCACCTTTAATTGGCATGAGTTTGGAAGAGGTGAATATGCGTTATTTAACTGGGGTGAGTTTAATGGCTATTCGTCGCGCTGATGGGGAAGAAATTGATTATCCTCATAATCAAACTATACTTCTTTTAGGCGATCGCTTGTTAGTGGTAGGATCGGCCGAAGAACTCACTGCTTTAGTGGAGTTTGCTGAAGGTAAAATTAATATTTCTGACGAAATAGAAAAATGAATACTCAAGTGTATTCAGTTATAATATCAGAAATAATTACAAAAAATATGTGGTAATGTTTTAAAATACCACATATTCATATTCAGCTATAAAGCCGATATTTTTTAATGGGTTACAATCATCATATAATTGGGAAATTTATGTTTAATCCCCAACTATTTAAGTAGTTTGTCAAGTCACCAGGATTTAATCCTAACCCGTTAAAAACACCCTCTAGTATGGGATTTAAAGGAACAGAAGTGAAAGAGTCTGTAGCGTTATCTGTAGTCGCACCACCTACTATAATTTCTTGTTGTTTAATAGGTATATCTGTGAATAAAGGTATATCTGTGATTAGTATTTTAGACATTCTAGAAATATCCTTAACGTTGATTAGTCTCGCTAAATTCCACCGTTAATTTAAATAGTAGAAAAACTAATAATAGAAAGTCAATACGATAAGCAACGATAAGTAACACGGTTTTATCTAGGTTTTACTGATAGCGTAACGTAGCGTAAGCCATAGATGAGAAGTCAGGACGGGAGCAAAAAGAAAGGAGTTAAGTTTAGCTAAAGACCCAACTTCTCAAAACATCTAGACATCTAATTTATACAGGCGTAACTTCCGAGTTAGCATTTGGCTAGACTAATTCTCTTTAACCTACATATTACCTAATGCTTTCATGTAGGCGATCGCCTGTTTCCAAACCATAATCTGCTCATTATTGCCATCAAAAATACAGATACAATTGTGATCTTGCCAAAATATTCGACCTGTAATCAAATCACCAGTCATTAATCTAAATTCGACCATTAATTTTTCTTTAATACACTTCTGGACTTGACGAGTGCTAGGTAGGGAAGTATCAAATTGATTGGTTGGCATATATTATACTGGTAATTGGTGATTGGTGATTGGTGATTGGTAATTGGTGATTGGTAATTGGTAATTGGTGATTGGTAATTGGTGATTGGTGATTGACAACTGACGACTGTACGGGCGAAGCATTTGGAGAACTATTTTTGGCAATGACCGATAATTTATCTTCCAAATGCTTCGCCCCTACTGACAACTGACCACTGACAACTGACAAATTTTTTAATAGTATGAATGAATCTTTAATAATTCATTTAGAGCAAAATGGCAATCGAATTTACTAAGTATCACGGACTCGGTAATGATTTTATCCTCATTGATAACCGTTCCTCGTTGACACCAGTATTGACACCAGAGAAAGCGATACAGTGGTGCGATCGCCATTTTGGTATCGGAGCAGATGGTGTTATTTTCGCACTTCCTGGACAAAATGGCACTGATTACACCATGCGGATTTTTAACTCCGATGGTTCAGAACCAGAAATGTGTGGCAATGGAATTCGCTGTTTAGCGGTATTTCTGACGGAATTAGAAGGCATTTCTCGCACCAAGGATAAATATCATATTCATACCTTAGCAGGTGTGATTTCACCCCAACTCACAGATGAGGGTCAAGTTAAAGTAGACATGGGTGAACCCCGATTATTAGCAGGGGAAATTCCCACAACTTTATCACCTACAGAGTTTCAAGTCATTAATCAACCCTTAGAACTAGCCGACAAAACTTGGGATGTTACCTGTGTCAGCATGGGAAATCCCCACTGCATCACCTTTGTCGAAGATGTTGCGGCTATTGACTTAAAAAGCATTGGACCTAAATTTGAAAATCATCCCGTGTTTCCTAAAAAAACCAATACCGAATTTATTGAAATAGTCAATCGTAACTACTTGAAAATGCGAGTTTGGGAACGAGGCGCTGGAATTACTCTAGCTTGTGGAACGGGTGCTTGTGCGTCCTTGGTAGCGGGAGTATTGAATGATTTATGCGATCGCATTGCTACTATTGAATTACCCGGTGGCCCCCTAGAAATCGAATGGTCAGAACTTGATAACCGGATTTACATGACAGGCCCCGCAGAACGAGTATTTACAGGCAAATATTAAATTCAGCCTGTTTTGAGTTCTAAGTTATAAGAAAATAGGCTGAAAACCCCGGAATTGACACCTAAAAATCCAAAAAGTTTTCAGGTGTCAATGTTTTTTAAATACCTTATTTTAGTTAAATACTGATAGAAAATCAAGATTAATGATGTCAGTGATCATTTGACCAAATATTAGCCAGTATCTGTTAAGATTGATGAAGAATTAATAATTTTTAAGACCAATACTTGGAGAGTCTAATGTTTATTAGTGAATTATCGCCCCTATTTCAAGAACTTGCCCAACATCCAGTTTCATTTTTAGGTGGGTTTGTTTCCGGTGTTCTCCGACTTAATCTCAATGAAGATCCCGTCAAAAGTTGGCTAAATAAAAAATGTTGTGGAAATAGTTCCAGCAACCTCAGTACAGAGGCAGAAAATGGCAAAGCCAATGGACCGCAACAAATTACAATTGACTAAATAACGCAAGTTGTTAGTTATCTAAAATTTAAGCTGGTAATGGGTAATTTGTCAAATTTTTACCTATTACCTATCCAATAGGTTAACTAAAATTTACCAAAAAATCTAAATTTAATTGAGGATTCGTGATAGAATGGGAACAGACTCAAAAATATCTGTTAACTCCAGTAGTTATAAAGAAATAATTAAGCGTCTTATTATCTATCACAGTGATCATTCTAGAGTTAGAGCAAAGGATCACAATAGAATGAAAGTGATTCAGAGAAATTTGTCAGATTAGCTCATCCCAAAGGTTAGTATTCAGGCAATCACGAGCTATATCTTGTAGTGAAACTGCACGATCAACAGTAAAGTTCGCTATTGTGCAAGTTAATATTGCAGTCTGTGGGTGCAACTGGACAAAGTAACCAAAAACTTGTTGAGCAAGGATATTGCCAGAGGCTGGTTTTGATGATAGGGTAGGTTGAGATTCCGTTTTTGAGAAAAAACCCCCAGTGGAAGTTAGCCAGCTAGGGGAGTTTAGTTATCAGGGTGCATCTACCAATTAAATGTTCTCAAGTGCATAACGATCCTCCGGATAAATTTATTTTTAACAAATTTGTTTTGAGTTCGGGATTCAAGTACTCAGATGTTTTTGACACCGGGGGGAAAAGAAAAAACCCCCAGTGGAAGTTAGCCAGCTAGGGGAGTTT
>NZ_VIKZ01000053.1:0-32812 GCF_009711985.1 Dolichospermum sp. UHCC 0260
AACCCATAGTGCTTTATATCATTAAAATAGGGAACAGGGAATAGAGAATTGGTAAATAAAAATATATTTCTTCTTACCTCTTCCCTTATTGTTGAAATATTGCTAACTCGGTTTTGGGGTCAAAAAAATGCAGTTTATCAGGCACAAATGATAACCAAAGTTGGTCATTTATCTTTATAAATCTATCTGGGGGAACTCGAACTTGTAAAGTTTGTCCATCTACATTTTGTAAATCAGGATCGGAAATTTTTACAGCTAAAAAAGTGTCATTTCCTAAGTTTTCTACTAAGTCTACTTTGACTGGTAAATTTTTAGTAGCAGGTACACCCAAACTGAGATGTTCTGGACGAATACCCAATATTAAAGTTTGTCCGTCGTAGTTTTGTAACGCACTTCCCCACACATCTGGAAGGGTAAAGCGAAAGTTAGTATGGGTAATTAATAAAGGTGCGTGAAACTCCACAGGGATAAAATTCATGGGTGGAGAACCGATAAATTCCGCGACGAAGCGATTAGCAGGACGATTATATAGTTCTAAAGGTGCTGCAACTTGCTGTATTTTACCTTCTGACATAATGGCAATGCGATCGCCCATTGTCATCGCTTCAGTTTGATCATGGGTAACATAAATCGTCGTTATTCCCAATTGACGTTGTAATTTAACAATTTGGCTGCGGGTTTCAGCTCGTAGTTTAGCATCTAAGTTAGATAATGGTTCATCCATTAAGAATACTTGGGGATTGCGGGCGATCGCTCGTCCTAATGCTACCCGTTGTCTTTGTCCCCCGGAAAGTTGTTTCGGTAACCGATTTAACAGAGTTTCAATTTGTAATAAACCCGCAACTTTTTGGACTCGTTCATTAACAATTCTTTCTTTTGGAGAAATATACCGTAATCCACTAGGTAACTTTTTTGTTAACCCTACAAGTAAATTTTCGCCCCATTGAGTCAGTCTTTTTTTGCCAACTTCCTGATCTGGAAACTGACGACGTAAGCCAAAAGCAATGTTGTCATATACAGTCATGTGGGGATAGAGTGCATAACTTTGAAACACCATAGCGATATCCCTGTCCTTGGGAGGTAAGTCATTAATCAAGCGAAGCCCTGCGGTATCTCCTACCGAAATGTTACCACCAGTCATTACCTCCAGCCCAGCGATTAACCTCAGCAGGGTACTTTTACCGCAGCCAGATGGTCCCACCAGCACCATAAATTCACCATCAGCAATGGTTAAATTAATCCGTCGCAAGACACTTACACCATCTGTACCGTCTGGTTGCGTTTTTGCACCTTCCCCACCGCGAGAGGGAAAACTTTTATAAACATTTTCTAATACAACTTGTGCCACGAGAATTCACTTTAAAATTTATTAATTTGTAAAGGCGGGATTTCTCCACCCATACATTACATATTATACATTGTTTCCCAAGACCCAGATCCTTGACTTCCAGATCCCCGACTTCTTCAAGAAGTCGGGGATCTTATTGATTCTAGCAATTCTTGAATCTGCTGATTAATAATTTTGACATCAAAACGTTGACCGGCACTAATTCTGGCATTATTGGCAATATTCGCAGTTTTTACAGATTCTTGCAGACAATTATGAATCACCTTTGCTAATTCTTGAGGTTCTCCGGGTGTGACTAAAAAACCATTAATCCCATCTTCCACTAATTCTATTGCACCACCAGCTTGAGCCGCAACCACAGGTTTACCACACAGCATAGCTTCAACAATAACTCTTCCAAAAGGTTCAGGTGCAGTGGAAGTATGGGTAATTAAATCACACATTGCCATTAATTTGGGAATATCTGAGCGAAAACCTAAAAAATTGACTCGATTTTCTAACCCCAATCCAACAACTTTTTGATGTAAATCTTTAACATATTCCTGTTCACCAAATAAAGCATCACCAACTAAAATTACTACCACATTTTCTGGACATTGAGAAAGAGCCTCAATTAAAATATGCTGTCCTTTCCAAGGAGAAAGCCGGCTAAAATGTCCAACAACAAATTTACCTTCTAATTCTAAATTAGCTCTGATTTTTCTAACTTCTAATGCATCAACTTGATAATTTTCTATAGCAAAACCATTATAAACAACTTCAACTATATCGGGTTTTCCTCCAGCTTGTAAAAATGCCGTTTTACTAGCTTGAGAATTAGCAATGACCAAAGCAGCACAACGGTTAATTAAATTAACAGCAACTCGCAAATTAGTTTTACTAAAATGTTCTAGAGAAAGAATATCATGTAAATGATAAACGAGAGGACGACGAGCGAAAAAACTAGCTATTGCCGCGACAACTAAAGCCTTTTGAGTATTAGCATAAATTAAATCATATTTCTTTGCCCGTTGCACAACCTGATTAATTAAAGGAATTATTTGCCCTAAACTAGCTAATGCTGGAAATAAACCACTTTGTTTACCAACTTTAATGGCTTGAGTTGTCAAAACCTCCACAGGAATTTGGTTTTCTTCGAGTAACTTACGAAAATCACCATCTGCGAATAAACCAACCAGGGAATTTTGACCATAAGGTTTAGCAATATCAACTAAACATAATTCAGCCCCACCAGGTTTACCACTTTGGTCTAAGAATAGAATTTTCATACAATTTTTATCATCAATTTAAGCTAAGAGAACTTGCCGAACTTGTTGAGCAATATTAGTCCAATCATAATTTTTAATTGTGTAATTACGACATTCTTCCCTAGAAGGTAAAGGCAGTTTTCCTAACATAACTTGTGCTAATTTATCAGCAATACTTTCAACAGTAATTGCCTCAGTAATTAAATCTGGAGAAAATTTCTGTAAAATTTCTGGCATTCCCCCCACAGGAGTACATAAAACAGGAGTACCACAGGCTAGAGATTCCAAAATAGCTAATCCAAAACCTTCAAAAGATTGACTTGGCATCACAGTTAAATCAGCCGCTTGATAAGCCACAGGTAAATCATTTTCAGGTAAGAAACCTAAGAATTGCACATTATTTTCTAAACCTAATTCTCTAGCTTGTTGTTGAAGTAAAGCTTGAATATGACCACGACCAGCTATAGCTAACCAAATATCAGGAATTCCCGCTTTAATCATAGCTATAGCTTGCAATAACTTATCAATTCCCATGCGGTGAACTAAGCGACGGGAAGTAAATAATATCGGCCGATTAGTTGGCCAACCTAGTTTTATTCTAGCCTCTTGACGCGAGAGATTATTCTGAAAATGATTAATATCAACTCCACCAGGAATGATGTGAATTTTCTGCCAGGGAACTTGGTATTTTTGATGGAGAATCTGACCAAAAGCTTTACTAAGGACAATAAAGCGATCGCACCGATTATAAGTGCTTTGTTCTATTATTTTTTCCTTTAGCCAAACACTCAACTTTTTATTAACAACTTCCTCCTGACTTTCCGAAGCCCAAGGCCCATGAAAGTTAAAAGTAACCGGTACTCCCTTAGGTAAAATATCTAAAATTGGAAAACTATATAATGCAAAATGGAGATTAATTGCATCAGGTTTACCTAATCTTGTTTTCTGAAAATTATCACGAATTGACCATAACCGAGAACTAATTTTACTATCTGGACAAGCTAAATTAGTCAACTTAATCTGTGTATTTTTAGCATCTAGAGGTAAACCCACTCCACATAATTCTACTTGGTCTTGAGATGCTGCTAATTTATGAATTAGTTCATAAATATACCGTTCCAAGCCTCCAGGATTGTTAGGAAACCAACCCGTACCTAAAGTTAGAATAGATGCCGATGCTGAACTTAATTTTATATCTTTACCTGCCACTTACTTATCTCCCCTTTGATAGATAAATTGAGATGAGTTATTTTGATTTATGCTTTTATTTATTTTGTCAATGCCAAGATAATTTATTTTCAGCATAATCTTTTAATACGACGCTGAGAATCAAAATCGGTTTAAATATAAAAATTATTCTATTTCCACAAACAAAATACATCAAAAAAATATATTTACATAACAAATAATAGATACTCGTAAAAATATCAACAGTATCAAGTATAATTTATTTATTTTGAAAATATATATTGTTGATAAAGTTTTGATGAAATTAACTGCAAGATAAAATTTATTTGTTAATTTATGAGTAAGAATTTAAAAGCCTATCCCACAGGGATAAATTAAAAATTCAAAAAGCATATTACAGCAACCGAATTATTTATGCAGATTAGTAAAACTTGCTACAAACTTTATCAATATCTTCATAACTTATTTTCGAGGAGATATTGGCGAAAAAAAATAACTTTCAATATTTTACTTGGTTTAACCTGTGGACTACTTATAACATTTGCCGGAATGACAATGGATTTAGCCACAACTAAAAAATCCAAAGCAGTCAAAACTCCTGAAATTACATATATTACTTCTTGGTTAGGAAATACCATTGGTAATGGTAAATTGCGAGTACAAAATAACATAGAAGGAATGTATGTCAAAGATGATGGGACAATTTACACAAATAGTGCTTGGGATGAAGCTGGTAGTGAAGCAGGAATATATAAAGATGGTAAACCAATTTTTATCCTCCAAGATACACATGGTTGGAATCGTTTAGGGGGTAAAGCAATAACAGTAAATAGCAAATATATTTATATTTCTATGACTCAAGGTGGAGTAGATCAAACTAAAGAAGATTATCCTCCCCAAGGACAAACTTGGTACTGCGTCAGACGTTATGACTTAACAGGAAAACCTGCACCTTTTGAGAAAGGGAATGGCTGGGATAAAAGTATGTTAATTACCAGCAAAAGTCATGAAGTCACAGGAATAGCAACAATAAATAATCACCTATTTGTTAGCAATGCTGGGGAGAATATTGTTCGGGTTTATAATACCGAAACAATGGCAGAAATAAACAAATTTACCGTTAATAGTCCCGAAAAAATTACCATTGATAAAAAAGGTAGTTTGTGGATTATTCAAAATCAAAAAGGTGCTAAATTTGGAAAAATTGTCAATTATTCTCAAGACGGAAAAAAATTACCAAAAGAAATAATAGATGTTGATAAACCATCAGCATTAGCCATTGATAATCTCGGCAGACTGTTAGTAGCAGAAAATGGGATTAATCAACAATTGGTAATTTACAATATTAATAATCAGCCGGTTCGTGTAGATACTTTTGGGGATAAAAAAGGTATTTTTGGTGGTGTAACTGGAGAAATAAAAACATCCAAACTCTACGGCATTACAGGAGTTGGTACAGATGCAAAAGGTAATATTTATGTAAATAGTAATGGCTTCAATAAATCAGGAACAGATTTAAGAAAATTTTCGCCATCAGGAAAAATAGCATGGCAATTATTAGGATTAATATTTGTAGATAATGCAGATACAGATCCAAAAACAGATGGTGTAAATATATTCACCAAACAAGAACAATATGTCATGGATTATAGCAAGCCTGCTGGTAAACAGTGGACATATAAAGCCTACACAGTTAATCCCTTTAAATATGCTCAAGATCCACGGCTGCATACATCACCAGATGGAACTTTTGTCCGTCGGATTCAAGGAAAACCTTTTCTATTTCTCACAGATATGTACAATAGCTTTTTGCAAATTTATCGTTTTCAACCAAAAACAGATGGTAAAATTGCAATTCCTGCCGGGATGTTTGTTGGTACTAATGATCAGAATAAACAATCTATTAATGGCAATTGGCCACCCAATCAACCCGCAAACGGAGAATGGATTTGGCGTGATAGTAATGGCAATGGTGCATTTGAAAAAAATGAATATGATAGCAGTCAAGACTATCCCTATATCGGAGGTTGGTGGGTAGATAGCAAAGGAGATGTTTGGAAAACTTTGCGAACCGAAGATGGCATTCGTCATTATCCTTTGCAGGGATTAGATAGTAAAGGAAATCCCATTTATACCTATAGTTCGATGAAAAAACTCAAAACTCCTAACACCTTCAAAGACTTGCGAAGGATTGAGTATTTTCCCGAAACAGATACTATGTATTTATCAGGTTTTACCATTGAACATCCGGCATTTGCTGATGATGCCAAAGTCATAGGATCAGAAATTGCTCGCTTTGATCATTGGAGTAAGGGAAATCGCACTCCTAAATGGCGAATTGTTGTCCCCTACGACACTACAGGTAAAGGACAAATCGCCACCGCAGCCATGAGTGTAGCTGGTGATTATGTATTTGCAGTGGGTGTAAAAACCGCAGAAGTATCTGTTTATAAAACTGCTACCGGAGAACTCGTGAAAAAGATGACTCCAGGTGCAGAAGTTGGAAAAGAAAGTGGTTGGGTTGATATTCCCTATGGTATCCGGGCTTTCCGTCGTGCTAATGATGAATATCTCGTATTTGTCGAAGAAAATTGGCAAGGTAAGGTGCTTATCTATCAGTTTCCTATTTGATTTATAGCCAGTTTAAATAATTTGTGAACTCGGAAATACCCAATTTATTAAATAAGTTGGGTATATAAATCAATTTAGAGTATTTTGGGTGAGCGATCGCTCTTTTATCTAAAATATTCCCTAATTTACAATTAAATCCTGATTTTTTCCTTATTTTCCAGAGGAAAAACTGCATCGGAAAAATCAATAGTTTCGCCAGCCATGGGTAAATATTCATCATTGAGATATTCACAAAATATAATTTCTACAACATCCAAATTATCATTTTCAGAAATTATAGCTTGATAAATAAAACCATCTTCTGATTTTTTAAAAGCATCATATAAATCAATATTACCAGAACGAATATTTTTTAATCTGCTTTTCGACATGGGAGAATAAAGCCAAGTTTTATGATCTGGTGTTTCATCTATCCAAACAGCTAAAAAAATCTGTCCTGAAGCATTTTGACAGCTAAATAAACAGGGAAAATCATAATATTCATAGATTTCAATAATTTCTAGGTTTACTAGCGGTGGGTATTGTGGTAGTAATTTCATAGATAAACCTCATGTTTAGTCAGGAGAAGTAATATTAACAATTTCAAAATTTTTCCAAGGTTCTTGATTAGCTGGAAACCACCAAGTATGATGATGATTACCTGTTTTTCTGGAAGGTGTATTTAACATTACTCCTAAATCAGAATTTCCATATCCTAATGCTACTTGTTTTTTGCGAAGTGCAGGAACTTTATTACGAGCATTACAAACTCCTGCTGCTGAGGTAAAAACAGAGAGTCCACAAGTTTGACATTCTGTGATGTTTTTAGGGCAAGGTTGATCTATATTTTGTTTACGCCATGATCTAAAATCATCAGATGTAGGAGGGTTATTATCTACCAGACGGTAAATAGTTCCTGAAATTGGTTGAGCAGCTTCAGGAGGGCAATTTTCAGGAAAATACTGAGGCCATTTCATGTTGTTTCTTTTATTTTAATACATTTTTTAAATGATATCACCACCGCCAAGAAATTACGCTAATAGCAAAATTCAGCTAAAACTGAATCAAGATTGATATTTATTCAGTCTGTTTTAACAGACTTTTGCTATGAGACTGAGAATTAATTCTCAGGCGGTTTGGTGGGATAATGGAAGATGTATATTAACAGCAAAAAACCCTCTATAAATTAACCGAAGGGTTATTAATAAAGATCCAACAATTTATTTCACTCCCTAATATTTTCAAGATTGATAAGAAATAGTATTATCAACAGGGATATTTCATTCTAAATTTTGAACTTTAATGTATTTACGAGAATACGTTGTTTTAGGTTTTAGGGGTTTTATCTGAAGACGGCTAAGAACGCCTAAATTTGTTGATGAAATCTAGAATGGAATAATCCTGGTATTATCAATCTTTGTATTTTCCCGCTATTAAACGCAATTTGTATAGGTTACTATTTTAGAACCTCCATATACAAGTAGACCACCAACTGCAATAATCGCACCCACTGGTGCTGTAACTGTTGTGGTTATTTCTGTAGTCATTCCAAGCCAACCCAAAAAGCCGTCTCTTGGAACATGACTTGTTGTTTCCCTTAGTACTATTGATCCCAAACTTAAGCCACCCCAAGCAGCAATACCACTTATAATAGCAAAATCATTTTCACCGAAATCCAGAGTACAAGCTAGATCATTCCCATTAGATATAGCCATAGCTAGATCGGGAAAAGTTAACAAACTACCAGTAACTAGCAAGAAAATAGCTGGAAAGGCAAAGACAGAAGTTATTAGGCTTTTGGCATTTAGGAATATACGCAGCATCTCAACTCCCTGATGTGTTAATTGGTGTACCTGTTCGATAGTAATTTAGAGGGTTTACGCATGAACAACACTATATGTCAGTTTATCAACTGTAACAGGTACAATCAAAGACTGAACCTTGTCCACTACTTCCTGTCTAGTGCTTCAACAAGCAACCGCACCGGGAAAATCAATCACCTCCGCAATAAAGCGTCCGTTTTCCTCTATTTCAATTTCTATCTTTAAGTTCACATCCCCAAACGGTAAGGTAATAAAAGCCATATTTAGTAAAAATAAACAAAATAGATGACATCCATAGAATCCCACAAAAAAGCCAAAGCCCTCAAACCCGGAAGTGTGCGCCCCGCCAAAGAACTATGTAGCGAATGCGGACTATGCGACACCTACTACATCCACTACGTCAAAGAAGCCTGCGCCTTCATTACCCAAAGAATAGACGAACTAGAAACCACCACCCATAACCGCCCCCGCAACCTAGAAGACGAAAACGAACTATATTTTGGCGTACACCAAGAAATGATGTCCGCCAGAAAACAACAACCCATAGAAGGCGCACAATGGACAGGAATAGTAAGCAGCATAGCCATAGAAATGCTAAATCGTGGCTTAGTAGAAGGCGTAGTCTGTGTCCAAAACAGCAAAGAAGACCGCTTTCAACCTATGCCTATTATCGCCCGCACCCCCGAAGAAATACTAGCAGCCAAAGTCAATAAACCCACCCTATCCCCCAATCTTTCTGTATTAGAAGAGATAGAAAAATCAGGAATGAAAAGGTTATTAGTCATCGGAGTAGGTTGTCAAATCCAAGCATTACGCGCCGTAGAGAAAAAACTCGGCTTAGAAAAACTCTACGTACTGGGAACACCATGCGTAGATAACGTTACCCGCGCCGGACTGCAAAAATTCCTAGAAACCACCAGCCGTTCCCCCCAAACAGTAGTCAGCTACGAATTCATGCAAGACTTCCGAGTCCACTTCAAACACGAAGACGGTTCAGAAGAAACAGTCCCCTTCTTCGGCTTAAAAACCAACGTCCTCAAAGACATCTTCGCCCCATCATGTATGAGTTGCTTCGATTACGTCAACTCCCTCGCTGATATCGTCGTCGGGTATATGGGCGCACCTTACCAATGGCAATGGATAGTAGTCAGAAACGATACAGGCAAAGAAATGCTCGAACTCGTCAAAGACCAACTCCACACCCAGCCAGTCACGTCCCAAGGAAACCGGAAACCAGCAGTACAGCAAAGCATACCAGCTTATGATCAAGCAGTTACATTACCCATGTGGGCGGCGAAATTAATGGGAGTAGTCATAGATAAAATTGGCCCCAAAGGACTAGAATATGCGAGATTTTCCATAGATTCGCACTTTGCGAGAAATTACTTATATGTGAAGCGGAATCATGGAGAAAAATTAGAAGCTCATGTACCGGAGTTTGCGAAACGGATAGTGGGGCAGTATAAGTTACCGGAATAAGATTTCGCGCAAAGGCGCAGAGGAGCAAAGGCGCAAAGGGAAGAAGAAGGAGGTAAGGTATTAAGAAGGAGGTTTATATGACTGAGAATGAAATTGCGACTCAGATTGTTGATGCTGCTTATAAGATTCATACCAGATTAGGACCAGGGTTGTTTGAATCTGTGTATGAGACTGTTTTGGCTTATGAATTGGAGAGTAGAGGTTTACAGGTAGCAAGACAACAAGCAATACCTGTAGTTTACGAAAGTGTTCATTTACAGGAAGGGTTTCGGGCAGACATCATAGTTGAAAACAAAGTCATCATTGAAATCAAATCCCTAGAAACCCTCCACCCTGTACACAAAAAACAACTTATCACCTATCTAACTCTTGCCAATATACGCCTTGGACTACTCATCAACTTTGGTGAAGTCCTCATCAAAGACGGCATTAAACGCATAGCCAACAAACTTTAACCTCTTCCTTCTCTTCCCCCTCTTCCTTTGCGCCTTTGCTCCTTAGCGACTTTGCGCGAAACTATTCTTAATTCTCCCCCACAGCCTCAATAGCCGCTTGTAAAGCAATAGATACATGAGTCCAATGAGTCCCCCCTTGGCAATAAACCACATAAGGTTCTCGCAATGGACCATCTGCTGATAATTCCAAGGTACTCCCTTCGATAAATGTCCCCCCAGCCATGACTACTTGGCTTTCGTAGCCTGGCATATCGTCGGGTATGGGTTCGAGGTAAGAACCAATGGGGGAATGCTGCTGTATGGCTTTGCAGAAGGCGATCAGTTTTTTGGCTGAACCCAGTTTAATGGCTTGAATCACATCTCCTCTGGGCGCTAATGGTGGGGGGTTAACTGGATAACCCAGTTTGTCAAATACATAACCTGTTAGGTATGTTCCTTTCATCGCTTCCCCTACCATCTGCGGGGCTAAAAATAATCCTTGGAATAACAGGCGGTTTTGATCAAAGGTTGCTCCTCCTTCGCTACCAATACCGGGGGCTGTGAGTCTACAAGCGGCTGCTTCTACTAGGTCGGCGCGTCCGGCTATATAACCACCTGCACTCACGACTGTACCTCCAGGATTTTTGATCAATGATCCGGCTATGAGGTCAGCACCAATATGGGTTGGTTCTTGGGTTTCGATGAATTCGCCGTAGCAGTTGTCTACAAAACAAACGGTGTTCGGGTTTTGCTTTTTAACGATGTGAACAATTTTTTCGATGTCGGCTATGGAGAGGCTTGGCCTCCATGAATATCCGCAGGAACGTTGAATCAATACTAACTTTGTGTTGTCAGTAATGCTAGTGTTTAAGTTTTGCCAATCTATTTTTCCTTGATCAGTTAGTTCCAATTGGCGGTATTTTATGCCAAAATCAATTAGAGAACCTTGGCCTTGTCCTCTCAAGCCAATTACTTCTTCGAGAGTATCGTAGGGAGAACCGACTACTGCTAACATTTCATCCCCAGGACGAAGTACACCATACAGCGCACAAGCGATCGCATGAGTTCCCGAAACAAACTGCACTCGCACCACAGCAGCTTCAGCACCCATTATTTGGGCAAAAACTTTATCTAAGGTTTCTCGTCCTAAATCGTCGTGTCCGTAGCCACTTACGCCTGCAAAATGATGTGCGCCTACTCGGTGATGACGAAAGGCATCTAATACTCTTTTAAGATTATGCTTGACCTGAGCGTCAATACCAGAAAAAATTTCTAATAGTGCCTGTTCTGCTTCCCGCAGCCGTTCAAAGCTGTTCATCATTTCCTCATTCAAAAACATAAAATAGATATGCGGATTTTAGGATCTCGCAGATTAGGCTGAACAATTTCTATTCAGGTTACTGCATGACAATTGCTACTTCTAAACCTCCCATTAACTGGGTTAATACCCTATTTTTCGTTTCATTGCACGTCGGCGCTCTATTTGCCTTAATTCCGAGCAATTTTAGCTGGAAGGCAATTGGTGTTGCTTTATTGCTTTACTGGGTGACTGGAGGTTTAGGTATTACTTTGGGATATCACCGTCTTGTCACTCACCGTAGTTTTCAAACGCCTAAATGGCTAGAGTATGTCTTGGTAATCTTTGGGACACTATCTTGTGAAGGTGGTCCAATTGAATGGGTCGGTACACATCGAATTCACCACTTACATTCTGATACTGAATCTGATCCCCATGATTCAAATCAAGGTTTCTGGTGGAGTCACATGGGTTGGATGATTCATTTTGCTCCTGCTCACAGTCAAGTTCCTCGCTTCACTAAAGACATTATTGATGACCCAGTTTATCAGTTTTTACAGAAAAATTTCATTTTATTACAAGTTGCCTTGGGCATAATCCTATATTTCTTAGGTGGCTGGCCAATGGTAGTTTGGGGAATTTTTGCGCGGATTATTTGGGTTTATCACTGTACTTGGTTGGTAAATAGTGCTACTCATAAATTCGGATACCGCACTTATGATTCTGGTGACCAGTCAACTAATTGTTGGTGGGTTGCCATTCTCGTTTTTGGTGAAGGCTGGCACAATAACCACCATGCGTTTCAATACTCTGCCCGTCATGGTTTGGAATGGTGGGAAATTGATCTGACTTGGATGACAATTCAGTTATTACAATTACTAGGTCTAGCGACAAACGTAAAGCTGGCAGAGAAAAAGGCATAAGCAGATTTTCTGCTCAAAGTCAATAGTTTTGTAGTCATTTTTTGGCTGGAAACTATTGACTTTTTGTGTGTAAATAAAGCAATTTTTAATTTGAAATTTTTAATTGCTCAATATCTATCCTAAGTTGTTCTAAGGTTGCTATAATCTCAGAAATTAATGTTACAAAACTTTGCAGCAAGTTACTTTTTTTAGTAACCTTGTCTAGCTGTCTGTTGTTTTTCAGGTATTCATGACTACATCAATCATCAAAAGTCAGGAAATAGCGGTCTCCACAGACCTTGGTAAAGACCAAATAAAACTAAAACATATTATCAAAAGTCTACCCAAGGAATGTTTTCAGAAAAATAGCCGCAAAGCATGGACAACTGTGCTTATCAGTCTATCTATGGCTGCATTAGGCTATTATTTTATAGCAATTTCCCCTTGGTTTCTTCTACCCATAGCGTGGATTTTTACAGGAACTGCTTTAACAGGTTTTTTCGTTATTGGACATGATTGCGCTCATCGTTCATTTGCAAACCGTCGCTGGGTAAATGATTTAGTGGGACATTTCTTTATGATGTTCTTAATTTACCCTTTTCATAGCTGGCGCATTAAACATAATCATCACCATAAACATACCAACAAGCTAGACGAAGACAACGCTTGGCATCCTATTAGAACAGAAACTTTTGCAAGTTGGTCTAAAAGTAGACAGTCTGTCTTTGAGTTGTTTATCAGTAAACGTCTCTGGTGGGTAGGTTCTATTGGCCATTGGGCGGTTGTGCATTTTGATTGGCGCAATTTTCCGAAAAAAGAACAAGATAGTGTTAAATTTTCTGTGGCTGTAGTGGCTGTTTTTGCAGCGATTGTTTTCCCAACTTTGATTATTACAACTGGTGTTTGGGGTTTTATTAAATTCTGGGTTATTCCCTGGATGGTTTACCATTTCTGGATGAGTACCTTCACCATTGTTCACCACACTCTTCCAGATGTTCCTTTTGCAACTGCTAATAAATGGAATGAGGCTTTAGCACAGTTATTTGGAACAGTTCATTGTGATTATCCTCGTTGGGTAGAAATTCTTTGTCACGATATTAATGTTCATGTTCCCCATCATATTTCTACTGCTATTCCTTCCTATAATTTGCGGTTGGCTTACAGCAGCATCAAAGAAAATTGGGGTGCTTATCTCCATGATGAATATAAATTCTCTTGGGGTTTAATGAAGGACATTACTAATCAATGTCAACTTTATAAAACTGATATTGGTTATATAACTTTTGACGAATATCGTGAAGAAAAATTATCAACGGTGAAGTAGTAATTCTTTCTACTTTTAGCACCAATTCTTTTGATTTGGCAATTAACCAAATTTAACCCGGTTTAGGTCAATTGCCAACATCTCAAGTTTGTATTTTAGAGGTCATTAAATATTACCTCACTGTTAATTTCTAATTTACAATCAATTAAATAATCCAGTGCAATTAGATACAATCGAGTTTAATCAAAACCCTAGTTCTGCATCTACTGAAGGTCAAGAAAAATTACCGTTTACTCTTCAGGATTTAAAAGCTGCAATTCCCGCTGAATGTTTTCAGCCAAGTGTAACGAAATCACTTTATTATTTCTTCCGTGATGTTCTGATTGTGGGACTGCTGTATGCAGCGGCTAATTATCTGGATTCTTGGTATTTTTGGCCAGTTTTTTGGGTCATGCAAGGAACTATGTTTTGGGCTTTATTTGTTGTTGGTCATGACTGCGGACATCAATCTTTTTCTAAGCATAAATGGTTGAATGATTTAGTTGGTCATATTACCCATACTTTCATTCTTGTTCCTTATCATGGTTGGAGAATTAGCCACAGAACTCACCACAAGAATACAGGCAGTTTGGAAAATGATGAAAGCTGGTATCCTGTTTCTGAATCTGAGTATGATGAAATGCCTTTATCGCAAAGAATAGGGCGTTTTTATCTGTTCTTATTGGCTTATCCGGTTTATTTATTCAAGCGTTCTCCTGGTAAAGAAGGTTCTCACTTTTCACCTAGTAGCCCACTGTTTAAGCCTTCCGAAAAATGGGACATTATCACCAGCACCACACTTTGGATTAGTATGGTAGTTTTGTTAGGTTTATTCACCTATCAATTTGGTTGGATGGCGTTGTTAAAATACTACGCTGGACCTTACATTGTCTTTATTATTTGGTTGGATTTGGTGACTTTCTTACACCATACTGAACCGGGAATTCCTTGGTATCGTGGGGAAGAATGGACTTTCCTGAAAGGGGCAATTTCTAGTGTTGACCGAAATTATGGAATTTTTAACCACATTCATCATGATATCGGTACTCATGTTGCTCACCACATTTTCTTGAATATGCCTCATTACAATTTGTTGAAAGCGACTGAGGCAATTAAACCAATTATGGGTGAGTATTTCCACGAATCAAAAGAACCAGTTTGGAAGTCTTTGTGGAATTCTGCTATTGGTTGTCATTTTGTTCCCGATACAGGTAGTAAGGTTTACTACACTTCTAAGAGTCAGAATGTCAAGTAATCGGTAAATTTTTTAAAGCTAGGAAGTCCGCTAATGCGGGCTTTTTTTATTTTATATTTTCCTTAAAATTGAAAATAGGGGATAATTATCTTCAAGGATCGGCATACTGAATAAGGGAGAAATTAAAAAACCACTCTTGGGACGAAGGTAATAAAGCGAAAATGAGACGTAAATCTGCTAATACTAGACCAACAAATAACCCTAAACCCTCTATTTTCCAATCCCCGGTGTTTAACTTCGCCACCATTGCCCTTTTAGGAGGAGTGATGATTTTGGGAATTGGGATTGGGATTGCGTTTAGTTCGACAACTACATTAAGTTCATCAAACGTAGCTTCCCGTGAGTTCATTGACACCAGAGCTCCAAATCCTGAGATTTGTGTGCAGTTTGGATCTAGTGCCATGGTGATGGATGCCAGACTCTTTGTCACTCTTAATCCCTTTAATGTCTTTGTTGCCCAGCCAAATATCCGTCCTGGATGTGTAATTCGTCAAAATAACTGGGCTATTTTAGAAAATAAAAAACTTGTAACATCAGATCAGGTACGAGAATGTAAAAATCGTCTTAATACCTTTGGCTTTACAGGGGACTTAAATAGTGAAAAGCCAGATATTAGATGTATTTATCAAAATGAATCGGCTCAAAATTTCTTTTTATCTCAACCTGGTGCTGTGGGAAGTCCACAAGATACGGAAAGATTTTAAATATGGGAGTCAGGAGTCAGGAGAAGGAAGAAGAAAGAAGAAGAAGGAAGAAGATTTTTCTTTCACTTTTCTTCTTTCCTGATAAGTTTTAGTTTTCTATGCTTACAGATACTTAATCACGACCATTGATAGCAATCAGCAAGCGTAAGATAAAGACAAATAAATTGATGTAGGTGAGATACATTGACAAAGCTGCTGGTAAATATTCATCATTGCGGTAAGTGCGGGGTAAGATGTAAAAATCAACTACTGATGCTCCTGCGAAGAGAAATACACCTATACCAGAGATACCAATTTCTAACCAACTGGGTGTGTAAACACCAAACAAGGTAAAGACAAATTGGAGAAGACAAACCACCAATAAGGCCACAATGCCCAAACTAACGGTTTTTGTCAACGCCATACCGTCTGCTTCCGAAAGGTTAGAACCGATTTTTCGGGCAACAATGAAGGTAATGCCACAACTTAAAGCAGCAATAGCAATACCTTGAATACCTACCCCTTGGGTTCTCAAAGCTACAAATACCAAGCCACTCAAGGTATATCCAGATAAGAGACTGTAAATACCCAATAGGGGTAAAGCTAGGGCTTTGTTACCTTTTGATGCCACATTTTGGGCAACGAAGAACAAAATTAATTCTAGAATTACTGCCCCTATGAATGTAGGGAAAAAGAGTCCGGGGTTAGTGCGGATAACACCTAAACCACCATAAGTTCCGAATGCTGTCAGCACCAATCCAGCACCGACATAGGGAAGGGCGTTAGCGATAACATTAGGTCCAACGATTCCATGAGTTTTAGCCTCACGGAAAGCTTCACGAAAGTTGCTGGAATTACTCATATCTAAAAATATTGAAACTGCTGATTTCTATTTTTACAAATTTTATAGATTCTTGGGTAGGGGTTGACCAAATTCAATTATGGGAATTTCTTTCAGGTTATTTGGAGCGCTAGTTCCCTCCGGGACGCTTCGCGAACGCTATCCAATGGTATCTTGCCCGTCCTTGTATTATTAGCGGGCAAGATGCCCGCACTACAAGAAATTTTGGGATATTTTTTAAATTGGAAGTCTCTAAAAGTATCTCTACACTGATATACTGTACTGATTAAGAACAATTGAGGTAAGAAGACGTAGTATGTCACAAACATGGGATGGAATTGGTTTAGGTGAACTAATTGACAAAGTTAAACAGGAGTTAGCCAACACTAACAAAGACAATCCTGTTTTTATGGTTTCAAATGTCGAACTAGAACTGCAAGTATCGGTTTCTAGAGAAATTGAGATTAAAGGGCAAGGTGAAGCCAAAGTTGATCTTAAAATTAATGTTTTAGGCGCTGATTTCTTTAAATTAGGTGAGGCAAAAGGAAGTGCAGAAGCTAGTAGAAAAGTCAATGAAGAAAATATTCATACTATCAAAATTACTTTAACTCCAGCTATTCTTAACCAAGCATTTATGGCTAGTTTGCCGAAAGATAAACAAGAGGCAATAGAAAAAGCAACTACTGGCATTGTACTGCAAGGTCGTAATAAGAAAATTGATATTTAGTGATATTTAGGAAAAATAAATGCCAACACTTAAGCTAACTTTAACTGCAACTGACAATGAATGTTTTACTATAGTTGCAAAAAATTATGCTACTGAAAATTCTAAATTACCCTTTTTTGATGACCAAGGAAATTCCCATCTTCGTGCTGTTATCAATTCGCTAAACGCTTTGACAAATCAATATTCAGATAATAATGATAAAAAATGGATGATAGCAGAAGGATTATTAAGTGAAACAGATACTAATTCTTTTCATGGTCAAATGCGCGAAAACATTGGGAAAAAACTTTATCAGGCTTTGTTTACAGGAAATATTGAAAAAGCACTAAATAAAGAATTTGGTAAAGAGGAAGATTTACATATTCAAATTGAATATGATTTTAGAGTAAGTGCTAATTCTAAATTATCCTTATATCCTTGGCATTTAGTACATGATGGTAATGAATTTTTATCAAAAAATCGAGTTACTTTTTCCTATCGCATACTTGATAATACAAATTATCCACGAAAAAAACGCCAGATTAATAAACTCAAAGTTTTAGTCATCTCATCACAAGCATTTGATGATGATCAGATTCAACTGCAAAATCAAGAGTCATTAATTAATGATAGCTTAAAAAAAGCCCAAAATGAGGAACGCGCTTGTTTATTATCTTGGTATAAACCAGGAGAAAAACCAACCTTTAAAAGATTACGAGACTATTTAACTGATCATTCCAAACAAGCTGATAAACTTCCTGATATCATTCATTTTAATGGTCATGGAGTTTTCCAAGATCAATCAGGATTTCTTTTATTTGAGAATGAAAAAGGTGAACCAGATTATATCAGTGCTGAAGATTTTAGAGATTTGATTGATATTTGCAACCCAAAACCACAATTAGTAGTTATTACTGCTTGTCAAGCTGCTTTAGCTCATAAAAGTGATTCTGTTTTCAATGGTGTTGCTCAAAAACTACTGCAAATAGTACCAGCAGTTGTAGCTACTCCATTTAGTATTAGTCAAGATAGTACAACAGATTTTATAGACCAGTTCTATCGGGTTTTAGGTAATGGTAAATCTTCTTTATTAGAGGCTGTGAAATTTGCTTCTAAGGCTATGAAGCATAAACAATATGAGTGGTATCGTCTTGTGCTATTTTTACGTCATGATGGTGATGAGGATGGATATTTATTTGATTTTCAGGAAACACAGTTACAACCAGTTATTTCACAAAATAAAGAGTTAGAAGTGTCAGATATAGAAACACTGAAAGATTTATTAAAACGTTGTAGAATAATTACGACTAATAGAATTGTTCGTGAGAATTTCTGTCAATCTATTGGCATAGAAATAGATGACATTTCTCCTGAAGGTCTAGCTACTTTAGGTGATAAGCTATTTATAGATACTTTATTGGATTATTTAGAAAGGACAGATAATATATCAGCTTTTTATCAATTATGTGTAAAACTTGAGCCTCATTTTAAATCTTCATTAACCCTCGCAAATAAACTACAAAACATTAAAAATAAATTCATGTGAAAATGAGCAAAGTAGAATTAGTAGCACTAAAAGATTTATTAAAACGTAGTGGAGAAATTACAGACAATACAAATGTCCGTGAAAATTTATGTACATATATTGGAATAAGAATAGATCATATTTCTCCTGAAAGTGTAGCTAGTTTAAACAATGATCAGTTTATAGATATCCTATTAGATTATTTAGAAAGGACAGATAATACATTAGCTTTTTGTCAATTATGTGTAAAAATTGAGCATCATTTTCAGTCTCCGGGAGAATTGCAAGATAAACTAAACAACATAAAAGATAAATTGTGTCCAAAACAACAAGACAATAAAATCAAACAATCATGCTTACTTGTTGCTGTTCATGAAGACAATAAAGGTATAAGATTAGAAGCATGGGTTAGTAATAATATTGGAAATTATTTACCATTGCTAAAAAAAGATCCTTCTATACTACAAATTTCATCAAAAGAATTTCCTGAGACTTTTAGAAAAATCTACCAAAATTGTCTTGAAGAAATTAAAAGCAATGATGATTTTCCTTGTAAATATATCAGCAAAATCAAAGTTTTTTTACCTTACAATTTATTTATTAAAAATAATCATAAAATAAGTTCTATAGATACTTTAGTAATTGATGAAACAGTTCCCAAAGCAGCACGTATCACCTTTGGAGAAATGTTTGAAGTAACTTTAGAATTTTTAGAACGCTTTAATGAAAATAAATTAGACAATCACACATCTATGTGGCATAAAAAATGTGATTCTTTTAAAGAGATATCAAATAAATCAGTTAGAGATATTCTTTTCCTGGTAACACAATCAGATATAAATAAAAGATCAAAATTGAAGAAAGATTTACTTTCAGATCATGTAGTAGGAATAACATTTATTAATTTTATTAATCTAAAAACCATAGGTGAACTATTATTTTATAATGGCATACCTTTTGCATTATGGATAAGGAAAGATATTAAAGAAATAAATATTGAGCAGACATTAAATAATATAATAAGTGAAGTAAATTATTTAGAAAACTTACCCAGTATTATTAAAGGAGAACGTATAAATGCGAAAGATGATAAAAATCATATAGGAAATCATTTGTCATTAATATGTGATACTGATAACTTATGTCTACCACCTACATCTAAATTATCAATGCCTTAAATTATGAACAACACTAATCAAGACTGGAAAATATTTCAAGGAAACAATACCACACCCCATGATCATATCACCGACTTACCAAAACCACCAAGTTGGCGACCTTTTGGGGAAGATAGCAAACCAGGGGAAAATAGACGCAAAAAAAGAGGAGAAACTTTTCAAATTCGACCAGAAGAAATTGAAATGGTCAATGCTGCATTATATCTAAGAAGACCATTATTAATAACAGGTAAACCAGGTACAGGAAAATCATCTCTTGCTTATGCTGTAGCTAGAGAACTCAAATTAGGAGAAGTTCTTTACTGGCCAATTACAACTCGCGCTACTCTAAAAGATGGACTTTATAGTTATGATGCCATATCGAGGTTGCAAGAAGTTCAACAACAAAAACAACAGAATTTTTCAGAATTGTCAGATGATAATAAAAAAGCCCAACTGAAAATAATTGAAAAATATATTACCTTGGGACCACTAGGAACAGCTTTTTTACCTGCTACTAGACCGCGTATACTGTTAATTGATGAAATAGATAAAAGTGATATTGACTTACCTAATGATTTATTGGGTCTTTTTGAAGAAGGCAGTTTTGAAATTCCTGAATTAAATAGAATTAAGGAAGAAGTACCCAAGGTTAAAGTCCGTACAGCTTATAGTGATGAAACAGAAGACACAACTAAAGAAGATATTAGTACCGAAATTGAAAATGGCCGTGTTACCTGTACACATTTTCCTTTTGTGATTTTAACCAGTAATGGTGAACGTGATTTTCCAGCGCCATTTTTGCGTCGTTGTTTGCGTTTAACAATGAAGTCACCGTCAATAGATGATTTAATTAACATTGTTACGGCTCATTTTATTTTGGCTAACTTGACAGAAGAGGAAACAAAAAAAGAAGAAGAGAAAATAGAATTAGTCAACAAACTAAAGGCAGAGTTTTTCGTTGAAAATATCAAAAATTTGATTAATGATTTTAATGATAAACAAACAGAAAAAACATTAGCAACAGACCAATTATTAAATGCTATTTTTATGGTGACAAAAGGACGTATTGATAGTAAAAGTAAGTTGATTGAGAAATTGCTTACAGATTTAGGTGCAGTTGAAGATTTAGAGGCTGAAGAAGAAAATGAATAAATTATCTTCTCATGCAATGATTGAAAGCTTAATTCGCCGATTAGATCAGGCTGGATTACTGCACAATTTGTCATTGGATGATGAAGATATTGCTGATAGTATTTGGTTGGCTTTGCAAATAGGAGTTATTGCTGAATCAAAAGCACCAACAATCACAAAACCAGAACCAAAAATAATTGATGATGGAAAAATAGAATCTGCTAAAGGTACTCCTATAAAAAATGAAGTTATTAATGTTTATCCGAAACCACCAGAAACAAAACCAGATAATCAAAATTCAGGAATAACAAACCCAACATCAAGATTTCCGTTTCAAGTCCCCGCAGCCCGGACTATTCAAAATTCCTTAGAAATTGGTCGGGCAATGCGTCCCCTCAAGCACAAAGTTCCTTCTATGACGAGATTCATTTTAGATGAAGAGGCTACTGTCAACCGCATTATTGAAAGGGATATTTGGCAACCTGTTAGGAAATCAGAACTGGAAAGATGGCTAAATTTAGAATTAGTAGTTGAAGAATCCCGTTCTGCTTTTATTTGGCAAGAATTAATAGATGAATTTCAACAAATTCTCGAAAATCAGGGGGCATTTCGGCGTATTCGAGTTTGGACTATTAAATCTCAAAATAATAATTTAATGCTCATTCGTCGTAAAAAAGGAGGTAAATTAGAACAACGTCAACATCAGCACCGGGAATTGATTCATCCAAATAAACGGGGTTTAACTTTACTTATTAGTGATTGTGTATCTCCCCTTTGGCAAAATCCCACTTTTCATCAATGGTTAAAAGATTGGTCGGAATCTCAACCTACTGCTGTTGTCCAATTCTTTCCTGAACGATTATGGGATAGTACCCAATTATCATTAGGACGTAAACTTTTTGCTAAAGCCTTAAATCCTGGTATTGCTAATAATAAATTAATTTTAGATGATTTACCTTTTTGGTTAAATATTAATTGGCATAAAACTTTAATTTTACCTGTTCTCAATTTAGACCCACAAATATTAAAACTTTGGGCGCGAGTAATTGCCGGTTTTGGAAATACTAGAATTTCTACTTATTTATTTGATTTAGAATACCTCTCTTCACCTCTCCCTAACCCTCTCCTAGAAGGAGAGGGAACAAATTCCCCCCCTTCCCTCGCAGGGAAGGGGGACGGGGGGTTAGGTCAAGAAGAACAAGCGAAAATAATCGTTAAACAATTCCTAAATACAGCATCTCTCACAGCCCAAAGATTAGCAGGAATGATGGCTGCTGCACCTGTAGATATTTCTGTAGTTAATCTGATTAGAAAAACCTGTTTAAAAGCAGCCCAACCTGTTCATGTGGCAGAAGTTTATATGGGGGGATTAATTTATGTTACTAAGGAAGATAAAGCCGGAAAAGCTAGAGTTTATGATTTTCTACCTAGTGTGCGAAAGGTACTCAATCAGGCAATGGCAACTAATGAAACAATCAATGTTTTAGATGCTGTTTCTAAATATATTGGTGACAGAATTGGTTTATCAGTTAATAGTTTTACCGCACTTATAGATTTATTACCTGAAATTGAAACCGATAAACAGAAAGTTCTGCCCTTTGCACAAATAGCTGTAGATGTATTCCGCAATCTTGGGGGTGAATATGCCCAATTGGCAAATTCTATATCTTCCAAAATTCAACCAATTACTTCTTCAGGAGATATAACAAAAGAACCAGAATTAAAAACCTGTACTGTTGAAGTTGCTACTATTGAAATTATCAAAACTCATACTTTTGATTTTGTGGTGGCAACTTTAGAACGGGAGTCAAAACGGGGTAAATCTAAAAACTGGGTCGTTAAGCAGCAACAAAAACAAGGTATTGGCGTAATTGAAGAATTGGCTGAAGGGGTAAATTTAGAACTCATGGAAATACCTGGGGGAAAATTCCTCATGGGTTCGCCAAAAACCGAATTAGATAGAACCGAATTAGATAGATTTGAAAGAGAATCTCCTCAACATCAAGTAACCGTCTCTAGCTTTTTTATGGGTAAATATTCCATTACCCAAAAACAATGGCGAGAAGTGGCAAAATGGGAGCAAATAGAGAAAGAATTAAAGCCTGACCCATCTAGGTTTAAAGATGATTATGAGGGGATAGATAGATGGACAAGACCAGTGGAAAGAATATCATGGTCAGATGCTAAAGAATTTTGTGCCAGATTAAGTCAGAAAACCGGCAGAGAATACCGTTTACCCACAGAAGCAGAATGGGAATATGCTTGTCGTGCAGGAACAACCACACCATTTCATTTTGGGGAAACAATCACCACAGAATTAGCTAATTATGATGGTAATTATGTTTATGGTGATGGAGTTAAAGGAGAATATCGCCAACAAACAACACCAGTGGGATATTTCAAAGTAGCGAATAATTTTGGGTTATATGATATGCACGGGAATGTGTGGGAGTGGTGTGAAGATAGCTGGCATGATAATTATAAAAATGCGCCTAAAAATGGAAGTGCTTGGATTGGTCAAGACAACGCTTCAAAGGTACTACGTGGTGGTTCTTGGTACTTCAATACTAGGGATTGTCGTTCTGCGTCTCGCGACTACATCAACTTTGACAGCAACTACAACGGTTTTCGAGTTGTGCGTGTAGCTTCCAGGACTTAGTTGCGTTTTGTTTTTTGCCTTCTTGCCTTGACAAAGTGGATTAAAAAATGTCTGAATCAGGATATCCAGGATTTAAGGATGTACAGGATGAAGTTTCTGTCCCAGTCAGAGATTGGGAGTGAGATGAATGGCGTTTAACAAGGCGGTACTTTTTATATTTTTACTATTTTATAGATTCTTAGGTAAAGGTTGCCCAAATTCAATTATGGGAATTTCTTTGAGTTTATTTGGAGAACTATTTTTGTTTTCTGAAGGTGGGGTCAACATAGCGGCAGGTAGGGGTGAATTGGTAATTACTGGGGGGTTTTGAGAATTTAGAGGTGGGACGGTGATTAAGGGTTGTTGGGAGTTAGTTGTGAGATTTGTGGATGGTGGTAGGGTGGTAGTGGGTTGTGTTAACAGACTGTTAGCGGGAGAAAAGGTAAGATGAGGATTGAATACCCAGCGCGTGGGTTTTTGTCGAGAAAGAGGTTGAAGTTGTACTTGGTTGGGTTGGAATTTGGTTCCTGGTGCTAGGTCAAGAACTATGCGGGTAATATTGGCGTTAAGTTGAGAAATACGAATTTTCTGAATTGCACCGGCATATTCTTTTTGGGTGAGGACTTTACCCAATTTGGTATTAGGTAAATCCAGAACCAGACGTGGTGGTTCGGCAAGGTAGAAATATTGGGGTGTTGCAGTTGTGGAGATATTAATTTCTAACTGCTGGGATTTGGGGTTAAATTCCCAATTATTAAGTTGTGCGATTGGTTGGGCAATACTGATATTGGGGGTAAGGGTGATTAAACCACATAAACTTACCCCGATAGATGGAAGAATTTTATTAGTTATTGTTTTCATAATTTAGTGGTGCTTCAATATAGTACCTGGTTGGCAAAAATTAAGAATTACGAATTATTTCTTGGGTATTAACTGCTGGTAAAAGGGCGGTGAGGTGTGAGGTAACTTGACTGTAACGACGGGTAATGAGTAATGAAGAACGACATTGGATGGCGAGTTGATCTGTGTATCTTCCCAGGGTTTGACGTTCTATTCCCCACAGACGGCTAGTACCAGCAATGGTTAAATCAACATTTTCTGAGGCAGTAATTACCGCTTGGATTGGTTCTGGGGATGTAACAGTTTTAATTTCAATGCGATCGCGGACACTTTTGGGTAACTGCTCAATCATGGTGTTGAGTTCATAACTTAATTCGTCTTGGACATGATTGCCTTTAAAGACTTGTAAAACTTGTAACATACAAGTATCACGATTAATCAGCATTCTGAGGGCGATAATTAATGCTAAATCGTCATGAATGTTGGCAGAGTAGGGAACTAATAAACTTTCTAACCGTTCGCCACCTTTATCTACAAATACGGCGACATCTACTGGTGTAGTCCCCAGGATTTGTCCGACTCTTCCCCCTAACCGATTGTTACTAAAAGCTGGACGATGCCAACCGACGAGAACTAAATCGGGTTGTTCAATTTTGGCTATTTGTGCTGTTTCTCTAGCAACATTGCTAGATATGCGAACTATGGGATGGATACAGGAACGTGTTAGTGGTGGTTCTAGGGTGGCGATTAATTCTTCTAATTTTTGGCGACGCTCGGCAATCAGTCTGTCGGCTTCGGTGGGGGTACTTTCAAAGCCATAGTCTTCTTCGAGTTCAATAAAACTGAGGGGATAAACAATAGCAGGTTGTCGGTTGTTGACTGCGATCGCTGTTGCTAACTGTAACAAACCTTTTTGGGCATTGGGATTGGCAACTGGGACTAAAATCCGATATGGGATGAGGTAAGGTTCGCTGGGGGCTGGTACAGCTTCTGAGGGAATTTCTGCTTCTGGTTCAACTATATCTAATCTGATTAGGCGCTTAGGATAAGTCCATTCCAGTAATGGTGAAGTCATGAATGTTGTCACCAAAGCCATAATTACTAACATGGTGAAAAGTAAGGGGGTAATTACGCCTAACTCTAAACCAATGTTCAAGACAATTAACTCGGTTAAACCGCGAGTATTCATTAACCAACCCAGGGCTGATGCTTCGCGTTTGTCAATGCCACTAATCCGAGCAGCTATATAAGCACCAGTAAACTTACCGCCAATTGCCACTAATAAAATCAAGGCTGACAATAGCCATAAATGAGGACTGTTAAGTAAACCAATTTGTGTTTTTAAACCACTGTAGGCGAAGAAGATTGGTAACAGAAAGATGAGAACAAAATCTTCAGTTTTGATGGCTAATTCTCTGACTAATCCCTCATCTTTGGGCATGACTGCGCCTAATAAGAATGCCCCAAAAATTAGGTGAATGCCGATAAATTCAGTAATTAAGGCAGAGGACACAACTCCCATATAAATTACAGCGAGAACGAATTGACTCAAACGTCCAGCCCGACGATGATGTTTGCTTAACCGTTTGAGAAACCACCGTCCAACTGTGAACATGAAGCCAATATAAACAATGCTTTCAACAATGGTGAAAATAGCTTGTTGATCAATACTACCGTGACGAGCGACAGCGATCGCTACGGCTAAAATACACCAAGCTGTCACATCATCCACTGCCGCACAAGTTAAGGCTAATGTCCCTAACCGAGTTCCCTGTAAGTTATTTTCGGTAATAATTCTCGCCAATACAGGAAAGGCGGTAATTGACATGGCTGCCCCTAAAAACAAGGCAAAAGGGGCAAAATTTACATTGTTGCCAGAAACTAAAGGATAAAGGAGGAAAGATAATCCAAAAGCCGAAGCAAAGGGAACAATAATGCTGAGATTAGAAATGAGAATGGCAGTTTTTAAGTTACCACTCAGATATTTAGGATTTAATTCCAACCCAATCAGAAACATAAAAAATATTAGCCCTATTTGCGATAAAACATTCAAATAAGGCATTGTTTCTGGGGGAAACAGGCTATGTGCTAAACCGGGAGCAATTAAACCAAATAATGATGGACCAAGCATGATACCAGCGAAGATCTCACCAATTACCAATGGTTGTTTAATTACTTTGAATCCCAGTCCCACAAGTCGGGAGAGTCCAATTACAATTAACACCTGAACTAGAACGAGAACAACTGTGTGCATATTTTCCTCATTAACGATTATCTGGGTTCACTATGATAATTATTTACAAGAGTGTAAATTGTCAACCTAATTAGATATATTTTCGGCTATTTTTATTAATTTAAGATGTTAATTATTGTTAATTTACTATCTTAATTGCCTCAAAAAATCAGTATTAATTTATTGTTAAACCGCGAATAAAATTGAGAATTAGCAAGCATAAAACCTAGAACAAGAGAATAAAGTGATCAGAACCTTTGATCAATAAATTATTTCCTCAAAAAAGGCAATAATAACCCAGAAATTGTCAAACAATACTATAACTAAAAGTTGCAAAAAGGTCTCAGTTGTCATGTACAACACTTGCTGGTAAACCCCGTTTTTCTTCTTCTCTCTTCTTTCTGCTGACAAAGGGCGCAGAGCCTGCGCCCCTACCTCCTGACTCTAGGAAAGAATTAGCCAAAAAATTGTACATAAGGCGTTAAATTTTGTTAAGATTATATACGGCGTTAGCTTTGCCCCCTGTCCCCTACCTACGAGACGCTTCATGCTGCGATTAGAACATATCAGTAAAATTTATCCTACAGGCGAAGTTCTTAAAGATGTCAACTGGGAAGTCAAACCAGGAGATCGGATTGGTTTAGTTGGTGTTAACGGTGCGGGAAAATCCACCCAATTGAAAATCATCTCTGGGGAGATTGAACCCACCGCTGGCGAAATTATTCGCCCTTCCAGCCTACATATAGCTTATCTTAACCAAGAGTTTGAGGTTGACCCCACTCGTACAGTCAGAGAAGAATTTTGGACTGTATTTAAAGAAGCCAACGCAGTGCAGATGGCTTTAGCTCATATCCCTCATGAAATGGAAACTGCTAATCCAGAAGAGTTAGATGAACTAATTCATCAGTTAGATAGGTTACAGCGTCAATTTGAGGCTTTAGACGGATATAACTTAGACTCGCGGATTGGTAAGATCTTACCAGAGATGGGATTTCAACTAGAAGATGGCGATCGCCTAGTTAGTGCCTTCTCCGGTGGTTGGCAAATGCGGATGAGTTTAGGGAAAATTCTCCTGCAAAAACCCGACTTGTTACTACTGGACGAACCGACAAACCACTTAGATTTAGAAACCATTGAGTGGTTAGAAAATTACCTGCGCGGTTTAATTACCCCCATGGTGATAGTTTCCCATGACCGGGAATTTTTAGATCGTCTGTGTAACCAAATCGTGGAAACTGAACGGGGTGTTTCCAGTTCTTACCTGGGTAATTACTCATCCTACCTACAACAAAAAGCGGAAAATCAATACGCACAACTTAACGCTTACGAACGTCAGCAAAAAGAATTAGAAAAACAACAAGCATTTGTAGATAAATTCCGCGCCAGTGCTACCCGCAGTACCCAAGCGAAAAGTAGAGAAAAGCAACTAGATAAAATTGAACGCATCGAAGCTCCCACAGGCGGAGTAAGAACTCTGCATTTCCGTTTTCCTGATGCTAGTCGTAGCGGTAGAGAAGTGGTAGAAATTAAGGATTTGACTCATGTTTATGGGGATAAAATTCTGTTTTTGTCGGCAAATCTGCTAGTGGAAAGAGGAGACAGAATTGCGTTTCTCGGTCCCAATGGTGCGGGTAAATCCACACTATTAAAAATTATGATGGGTGTTGAACCACCCACAGAAGGGATTGTGAAATTAGGTGATCACAACGTTATTCCGGGTTACTTTGAGCAAAACCAAGCGGAAGCGTTGGATTTAAATAAAACCGTCATGGAAACAATTCATGATGAAGTTCCCAACTGGACAAACGAAGAAGTTCGTACACTGTTAGGAAGATTCTTATTTACTGGTGATACCGTATTTAAGAAAGTTGGGGCATTGAGTGGAGGTGAAAAAGCTCGGTTAGCATTGGCAAAAATGCTTTTACGTCCAGCGAACTTAATCATTCTGGATGAGCCTACCAACCACTTAGATATTCCGGCAAAGGAGATGATGGAAGAGGCTTTGCAAAACTATGATGGTACAGCCCTGGTAGTTTCCCACGACCGTTATTTTATCTCCCAAGTAGCTAACAAAATCGTCGAAATTCGTGATGGTGAATTTCGCGTTTATTTAGGAGATTATCACTACTATCTCGATAAGAAAGCCGAAGAGAAAGAACAAGCAGAATTAGCAGCAGCAGAAGCTGAAAAAGCTGCTAAAAAAGCCGCTAAAGCTGCTAAAGCTGCTAAAGCTGGAGCAAAGCAGAAGTAGAATAAGCAATTATCTCCAAAACCGTAAATCCTTGTATCCCTCTTTTCTGATCAACTATAAAATATAGAAAGGGGGATTTCCTGGGTTAACTAGAGAAATGCTGCTAAAAATCAGAAAAATATCCTGTATTATTCAGTTGCTCCTCTGATGTCCATATTCTTCAGTTTTTTTCTGACTGGGTATCAGCTTGTTTTTGTTGATCAAAAGTAAAAATAGTGATTACAGTTATGGATATCACACTAACAGAGAGTTGAACAATTAGACCTCTGGTGAAAATGAATGTAGAGACGTTCTATAGAACGTCTCTACAAGGGTTTCAAACCACGCACATTTAATTACCGGAGATGCCTATTGTATATTACTGTCAAATACAATTATGAATTAATGAGATTCAACTTAGGATTTATATCAGTCCGTTCTACATGGATAGCAGTTTTAGCTTTAGTTTACTACGAAACTGCACAATTTTCTCGAATTCTCGCTTCTACGCCCCAAAATGTTACACCAGTTTGGCCACCTGATGGTTTTGCTACTGCTGCTATATTACTTTTTGGGTATTGGATTTGGCCAGGAGTATTAATTGGGTCATTCTTAGCAAATATTTGGGCATTTATTAATCCAACCAATATCATTACGCTCATTTCTTCAATTTTAGAGGTTTTAGGAATTGCTATTGGTACAACTTCTGGGATATTACTGGGTTGTTTCCTATTTCGCAAATTAGTTGCTACACCCTCTCCTCTAGAACGACTAAGCGACATGAGAAAATTTTTAGTATTCACAGGGATGATTGGACCAATTGTGAATGCGACTGCGGGAGTAACAGCATTAACATTAGGAGGAAAAATATCTATTATTGACTTTACCAATGTATGGGTAACTTGGTGGATATCTAACGTAGCTGGAATCTTTATTTTTACTCCAGCATTACTAACTTGGGGAGAGTTATTTAAAGAATATTTCTTAACGCATAAACAAGAATTTGCAATTAATCTAAAATCAAGAACTTTTTGGGGAATTATCGAAATTTTACTCTTATTAACAATTGTTATTATTATATGTAAAAATGCTTTTTTTAGTAACTATTTTATAGAATACATGATTATTCCTTGTTTAGTTTGGGCAGTTTTTCGGTTTGGGAAACTAGCTGCTACAAACTTAATTGTACTTGTAGCTGTAATGGCTATTTTAGGAACAGTTAGAGGACTAGGAGCATTTAATCGTTCTAACTTAAATGACTCTCTTTTATTACTACAATGCTTTATTGGGGTAATTGTCTTAACAACACTTGTGTTAAATGCTGTGATTAGTGAAAGAAAAACAGCAATATTAATCCTAAAAAATTCGCAAATGGAATTATTTGATAAATCGCTAGAACTTCAGCAAATAGCAGAAATATTAGAGCAACAAAAAGAACAGCTTATTCAGCAAAATTTAGAATTAGAATTAGCAAAACAAAATGCTGTAGATGCTAACCGTTACAAAAGTCAATTTCTCACCGACATGAGTCATGAACTGCGGACACCATTAAATGGTATTTTAGGAATTTCTCAAATTTTTCAAGATTCACCAAAATTAACAACATCAGAGAAAGAAGATATTCAAATCATTTATCAATCAGGTGTCCATTTATTATCATTAATTAATGATATTTTAGATATTTCTAAAATAGAAGCTGGAAAAATGGCACTAGAACTGCAAAATTTTAACTTTCCTGATTTTTTGAAAGGGATAGTCGAAATTTGTCGTTATTCTACAATGGAAAAAAATATTGATTTTATCTATCAATTTGACCAAAAAATACCTATTATTATTCATACCGATGAAAAACGCTTAAAACAGATTTTGCTAAATCTATTAGGAAACGCTATTAAATTTACGGATACAGGTAAAGTAACTTTGATTGTTAATTTTATTAGTCAAGAACCAAAAAATGAGTTATTTTATTTAACTAAAATAAACTTCCAAGTCACAGATACTGGTGTGGGAATTAGCTCTGAAAAATTAGCCAAAATATTCTTACCATTTGAGCAAGTAGGAGAAAGTAAACTTAAATCTCAAGGCACAGGATTAGGTTTAGCAATTAGTCAAAAAATAGCTCAAATAATGGGTAGTGAAATTAAAGTCATTAGTAAATTATCCCAAGGTAGTCTATTTAGTGTAGAGCTAGATTTTCTCACCCCCAAAAATCAAGATATCCAAAAACCAGTCATTAAATTTGATACCCATTTCTCCCAGAAATTTCCTTTACAAATATTGATTGCTGAAGATAATATTGTTAATCAGAAAATTGCTGAGAAATTATTTCAGAAACTAGGATATCAAGTAGATATTGTCAATAATGGGGTTGAGGTATTAACCGCATTAAAACAACAGATATATGATGTTATTTTCATGGATATACAAATGCCAGAATTAGATGGGATAGAAACAACAGAAGCAATTTATCAAGAATGGGGTAAAACTAATCGTCCTTATATTATTGCTATGACTGCCAATGCAATGCAGTCAAACAGAGATGAATGTTTATCTGTTGGTATGGATGATTTTATTCCTAAGCCTGTCAAATTAGAAGCAATTGTAGAATCAATTCAACTGGTGCAAAAAAGACTTTTTCAACACAGAATTTATCAGTCAGAATCAACAGATTAAAAGCTGCATGACTTCTAAAAAGTACCCAAAAAAAGAGAGTGGGAGGAGGCATTACCAAGCGCCTTTCTCTCCCACTCTATCATTTGCTGCTGAAGCGATTAGGAACTTTATTCATACAGACGAGAACCGTTAATTAGGGGGGTAATTTGCAGGTTAACGATAACGTCTATACTTGGCAGGTATTCCTAGGCAGCAAATACTAATTCTATTTATTTTTTAAGCAATCTTAACAAGAGCTTTTTGCTAATTGATTCAGTCTCTTAACGAATCCCTTGTTTTTGCTCGACTCATATAATTTAGCCTGGTTCGTTTCATGATGGTTGCCAATTTGGCATTTATTTTTAAATTTTTTATTTGTTCATTGCCAACAGTTTGTAATCTATATTTTCCGGGAATAATTAATAGGGGGTCACACCCATCATCCCCGATATAGATTGATTTCACTGGTTTTTAAGCCATTTTGTCTATGACCATAAAACCAATGTTAAAATATTTTGATTATGGAAAATCAAGGTTTTAAGGATGAGGGGTGAAACCCTTCATTTATTCACTAATGGTGTTGGAGTATATACTAGAGGCTATTAATTTAAATTGTTAAGCCGATTCCTCCAGCCGCAAAATCAATCACGGTTTGATTGGAAAATTCATGGCTTGCTATGGCTTGCAACATTGCCAATGGTAAGGTGAGATGATTAGCACCGGCTTGGAGAGACGCGGCTGCTTCTGCTGGTGACTTGATACTAGCTGCTAAAATTTCCACATTACTGCCTTTGAGAATACTGGCCATATCTCGTACCAAAGCAATACCGTCTCCTAACAAGCGTTCAGCCCGATTGACATAGGCTATGGCGATTTTTGCCCCCGCTTCCTTGGCTACTGCGGCTTGTGCGGGGCTGTAAATGCCGGTGACGGAACAGGTGATTTCTGAGGAAAGGGTGGCTACTACCTCAAATCCTAGGGGTGTGGCAGGAATTTTTAAGATGGTTTGAGAACCAATAATTTCAAAAGCTTTTCTCCCTTGGGCTATCATTTTCTCTTTGTCTGAAACGAGGAGTTGATAATATACCGGACCTGAAGTTAAGGAAACTAAGGTTTTGAGGGTGGTTTCTGGTGGGGTGTTGGCTTGTGCTAACAATGTGGGGTTGGTGGTGATACCTTTTACCCAACCCCAATGTTTAACAATTTCGGCTTCTGCGGCAATAGCTGAATCTAAATAAAGTGCCATAATAACCCTGATTAATTCTTTCCAGGATTACTTTACAGCAG
>NZ_VIKZ01000054.1:0-31352 GCF_009711985.1 Dolichospermum sp. UHCC 0260
TTCATGTATACGTTTATTGTCGGTGTAGTAATTTTTAATTAAGCTTAGAGATTAAAATTTAATTTCCCAGATATCATTTTATAATTTAACTAAAGTTGATCTCATCCTCACGAGGTTATTATGACAGCTATCACCGTCAACTTAAACCCTATTATCCAATTAAGTGATCAGCAATTTTATCAACTC
This sequence comes from Dolichospermum sp. UHCC 0260, assembly GCF_009711985.1. Lineage (NCBI taxonomy): Bacteria > Bacillati > Cyanobacteriota > Cyanophyceae > Nostocales > Aphanizomenonaceae > Dolichospermum > Dolichospermum sp. UHCC 0260. The sequence continues at coordinate 187 of NZ_VIKZ01000054.1, forward strand.
TGTCGAGAAAATCCTGAAGTCAAATTTGAACGCAATGCCAAAGGAGAAATATTGATTATGTCACCAACAGGAGGAGGAACAGGAAAACGTAATGTGGAAATTGCCGCAGATTTTGTGTTTTGGAATCGTAAATATAAACTAGGGGTTTGTTTCGACTCTTCCACCTGTTTTAAACTTCCCAATGGTGCAAATCGTTCTCCTGATGTTGCTTGGATTAAAAAAGAAAGATGGGATACACTCACACCAGAAGAACAAGAAAAGTTTTCCCCAATTGCCCCAGATTTTGTTTTAGAATTAATGTCACCTAGTGATAGTTTGCAGGAAACGCGAGCAAAAATGCAGGAATATATCAATAATGGAGTTAAATTAGGTTGGTTAATTAATCGAAAAATGCGCCAAGTGGAAATTTATCGTCTTGGTAAACCAGTAGAGATATTAGAATTTCCCCAAGAATTATTAGGTGAAGATATTTTGCCAGAATTTATTTTAAATATGGAAATAATTTGGGGATAGGTTGTTGAAATTCAACAACCGGATCATCTTGGTAAGTCATGGTAATATAATGCTATTATTTACCTGTACTCACAATTCCTGACCATTGCACCTTTTTCTCCCGTTCTCGACGATAAGAAAAGAAATGTTCTGGAGTTTGGAAAGTACAATAGGGAGCGATCGCAATTTGTTGTAAACTAATTCCTAATTGTTCCAATTGCAAAGCATTCACCCGCCGCACATCTAAACAGACCTTTCCCGGTTCTGGATCTTTGATTAAAGGTGAATTCGCTAAATTATGTAAAGCAGCAACTATTTTTTCTGGTTCATAATGTGGTAGAATGGTACTGCCAATTTCCGCAGCTACTTCCACAGAAACTTGGTAAACTTCCCCAGTAATAGCCGGACCCATAGCTACGCGCAAATCTGCTAAATTGCTACCGTGAGATTGCATTCTGGTAATAGCTTCAGGAACAATTTTCGCCGCTGTTCCCCGCCAACCAGCGTGTAAAGCCGCCACCTGTCCAGTTTTGACATCTCCAATCAAAACAGGTGTACAATCAGCAGAAGCCACCCAGACAGCTTGTAACGGTTGCTGACTAATTAAACCATCTGCCAACGCCAAATCATCATCACTGGCATTGACATGATCATCAACCTCCTGGGGAGTTAAAACAGTATTGCCATGCACCTGTTTTAAACGATAAGCTAAAGCCTCTGGTTGTAGTGCCTGAGTTAGTTCATGAGGTAAACGAGGCCAAAACCGTTGGGTAAAGAAACCATGAGACCAGGGTTCTAAAAGATTACAAGTCAGGTAAGGTAGACCTTCCCAATTGTGCCAATGCCAAGTGTGCATCTTTAACCAAACCTCAATAGAAAATTAATTACTTTCAATCAATGCTAACTTGAACAACTGCCAAAAAAGATTTAAAACAATGGTGAACTGTGGTGGAATTTAATCGGCAACTTTTGGTAGATAGCTTAAAAGCAGAATATAAGCATCAAGATTTACCATTCTCTCTACATATTTTTAACACTTTATGTTCCACAAATCAAACCCTGTGGCAACTAATCAACCAAGGAGAAAAACCAGGTTGTGTAGTTATTGCCACCCAGCAAACCGCCGGCAGGGGGCAATGGGGTCGTCAATGGCAGTCTTCTACTGGTGGTCTATATCTTTCAATGGCATTAACACCCAACATGGAAGCTACCAGCAGTTATCAACTCACCTTGGCCAGCGCGTGGGGAATTACAGCGCAATTACGAAAATGTGGTATACCTGTCGGCATAAAATGGCCAAATGATTTAGTATTAGATGGTCGCAAATTAGGAGGCATTTTAACCGAAACCAAAGTCAATCAAGGACATATCACTCAAGCTGTGATTGGTGTTGGCATTAATTGGGCAAATCAAGTTCCAGAAACGGGAATTAATCTGCAATTGTGGCAAAATTCCCAAAATTATCAGATGATTCATCACCTGGAAATGCTTACCTCACAAGTCTTACTAGGAATTAAGTCCGGTATCGAGTGTCTACAGGTAGAAGGAATAAACATCCTCTTATCTCGCTATCTTGATCTACTCACAAATATGGGTGATCAGGTTTATGTCAATAATCTTTTAGGTACAGTAGTTGGAGTAACTCCACAGGGTAATCTCCGGTTAAAAATGACAACTTATGATCCAAAAGCAGCCGTAACACCAGAAATTTTTTGCCAACCAGGTACAATCAGTTTGGGTTATCGTCAAGCTTCTGTTTAATGATTAAATTTGTTAAAAATGTCACTTCATAGGATAGTATATCCAGCATGGAATGATATCATTTCTTTAGACTTATTACACACAACACAAGAGAAAAAATGACGCAGCACCATAAATCTGCCCATAAAAATTTTTACTACGGTGGCACGAGTAAACGTTTTGCTTCTAGACTACCAGCACAAAGCCTCTGTTTGTTAAGTAGCTTTAGTCTTCTTGGTAGCGGATTTGTAACTGCTCAAACTGAAACTGCATCAATAGACAATATTGTTCCCACTATTGAGAATTCCCAACCAGCAGTAGTTACAAATCCAGTTCAGAAAGAAACTATTGTTCCTGAAACAGCCAAGCCACAGCCGGATTTTTCTGACCGACAAGCTAGGCTGAAAAAGAAGCTAAATAGCAAAAGTGTTGCTGAATCTACAGAAGTTGTCAGAGATGCTAAACCCAAAGGTGAAAATACTCAACCTACAGCCAGTGTGAGAATTTCCCAGCCCAAAGGTGAAAATACTCAACCTACAGCTAGTGTGAGGATTTCCCAGCCCAAAGGTGAAAATACTCAACCTACAGCCAGTGTGAGAATTTCCCAGCCCAAAGGTGAAAATACTCAACCTACAGCCAGTGTTAGTGAACCTGACCCATTGGTTAAAAAACTCCCAGAAGTCGCTCAAACAACCAATAATTCGCAAAATACTGTCAAGGATACAGAAAGTAGTCTCAAGGATTATAACAACGCTTATATTGATCCCACTGACTACAAAAATGCAACCACAGATAACTATGAACCGCCCAGTTCTGTAGTCGTCACAGAACGTTCTAGTGGTTGTAGTGCAAATGTAGTTCCAGGGCAAAGTGCTTGTGCTAAAACTACCCAAACTCCTGCCGTGGCTAAGTCTAAAGATTCATCACCGACTTGGCTGAAAAAAAGTGAAACTGCTAAATTACCAATCGTGTCCCCAGTGAGGACAGCCATAACTGCAACCCGCAATCAACGTGAGAATGTTGGTGAAACTGTTGCTACTAGTGTGAGCAAAATTAGTCAACCTCAAAATAATTGGCGGATTTCCAGAACTAACACCAGCAGTCATACAAAGGCTGCCTATCATGCCAATAGCTTTATCCCCAGTCCTAGGGAATTTAGCACAACAAAGGTGAGTTCTATCCCTATTGCTCCCCAAGTAGGTAGTTTACCAGCACCGATGATTGAGGGTAATCTTGCTCCTCGTCCCAGTCTGGTGTCCTATGATTTTTCACTGGCATCTGTATTACCTCAAGTTCCTTATACTAATACCCTGGCTTATCGTGGTGGTGGTGGTTCGGGAATTGTCTTCCCTCTGTCTATGGCTGCACCAATTACGTCTTTATTTGGCTGGCGTGTTCATCCTATCACGGGCGATCGCCGTTTTCACGCTGGTACAGATTTAGGTGCGCCCACGGGAACACCAATTTTAGCAGCGGCTAAAGGTCAAGTAGAATCAGCTAACTGGTTAGGTGGTTATGGTTTAGCCGTAATTATTAATCATAGTTCAGCGCAACAAAGTCTTTACGGGCATATGTCAGAAATCTTTGTTCAACCTGGTCAATGGGTAGAACCTGGAACTGTCATTGGTCGAGTTGGTAGCACTGGTAACTCGAATGGACCTCACCTGCACTTTGAAATCCGTCACCTCACCCAAAATGGATGGGTTGCTGTTGACCCAGGTGTGCAATTAGAAGGTGGCCTTAGCCAGTTGGCACAAGGCACACCAGGCACGAAAACAGCCCAAGCTCGGTAATTTGGCGGAGTGGTCAGTGGTCAGTGGTCAGGGAGGAGGGGAGAAATTTCTTCCTTCTTCCTTCTTCCTCCTGATAGCGAAGCGTGGCGTTAGCCATACTTCTGATAGCGAAGCGTGGCGTTAGCCATACTCCTGACTCCTGACTCCTGACTCCTCTTCTCCTTACAAATATCCGTTTTCTGCTAAGAATGCAGTTGTAATTTCCGCTTGTTGGTGGTGATTATTGCCAGGGGTGAGGAATTTTTCCACGTATTTACCCAGGATATCTCCTTCTAGATTTACCCAACTACCCGCTACTAAATGACTGAGATTGGTTTCGCTGTATGTTAGCGGGATGACGGCGACTGTAAATTGAGATGATTCTGATTGATATTCAGCTACGGTGAGGCTGATACCATTGACAGCAATGCTACCTTTAGGAACTATATAACGAGCGATCGCTTCTGGGGCGACAAAGGTCATTTCCCAGGAACTAGCAGTTTGTTCAGATGTAATTAACTGACCAATTCCATCTACATGACCCATAACAAAATGACCGCCAACTTTACCACCCACCCGTAGTGATGCTTCTAGATTGACGTATCTTTGTTGAATTTCTTCTTTGCCTAATGTTGTGCGTCCTAGGGTTTCCGGTGAAGCGGTGGCAATAAATCCATCTTTTAAGATTTCTTCAACTGTCAAACACACGCCATCTACTGCCACACTATCACCATAGGCCAAGTCATGAATGATCATCTCTGGCTGACTAAGATAATTAATCTGCCACGAATCTCCTGTTAAGGGTTTTATGGTTCCTAAACCTTGAATTAATCCTGTAAACACAGCTTTTGGGAAACTAATTTTATTTATTGCTTAATTTTGGCGGAAATCAACTAATAATTCTCGGAAAAAATGTAAAGCCCGTAAGTTTATTTTTTTCCTGGTTTTGGTAAATGAATATTAACATATTAACATCAATCCCCAGGCATACTTGAATTAGGAGCTAAAAGAAAGATGAAGGATAAAATATGAAGGATCAATAAATGAGTTATTAACAAGGTGTGAAATTAGTTTATTTATACCTGATTTCTATGACACCACAGTAAGAGTCAACTAACCATTAAAAATTCCTAAAAAGCTGGTTTGATTTGCTTTTTTAATTTTTAATTTTTAATTCTTAAATTCGGAAAAAAGTGGATTATTTGTTACATATTTCCAAGCGATTAAAGAACTTTAGAGGCTGAACCAATGATAGAAATGAAAGTCGCTGGTATAGCATTAGATGCGATCACTCGCAGCCCGATTGTGCTTCTGAAGGATGGTTCAGATCGTCGCGCTTTGCCCATTTACATCGGTCAGGAACAAGCAAGAGCAATTATGGGGGCAATGGAAAATCAAAAGCCCCCCCGACCTTTAACCCATGACCTAATCGTGAATATGCTGGAAACATGGAATATGACTTTAGATAAAGTTATTATTCATACCTTACAAAAAGATACCTTTTATGCTGCGTTAATTCTTCAGCAAGGGGATGTCAAAAAAGAAATTGATGTTCGTCCCAGTGATGCGATCGCTATTGCACTCCGCACAAATACTCCCATTTGGGTCATGGAAGAAGTGGTGGCTAATGCTTCTATTCCTGTAGATCGTGATGCTGATGAAGCTGAACAGGAAGCTTTCCGCGAATTTATTTCTAATCTCCGTCCAGAGGATTTAATCAAGCGGTTTGGGAATGGTGACTAGTACCGCAAAGCGGAAGTCAAAAGTCAAAGGTCAAAAGTAATATTGAGCAAGCTTTTTGACGATTGAGGATGGTTGGTTTATTTACGTCCTGCGGTACTAGACTAAGGTTAGGAGTCAGGAGGAATCTTGACTCAACTTGATTCAGAATTTTGTTGGGTTTCCCTGGGTCAACCCAACCTACATTTTTTTAACAACACGGGGTTAAGTACCATAAAAACACAAATTATAAAATATTCCCTCAGATAGATTTTTTAATCGTAATTATTTTCTATCATGACTTGGGTTTTTGTGCTGATGGTGAAATTAAAAATTTCTCCAACACGAAGTAATATTAGAAACATCCTCTAATATTGCGGTCAACTTATTGACAATTTATGGTAGTGGTGATGGGGATTCTGTGGACAAGTTTTCGACAGTGGTTAATGCGGGTAATAACTAATGATGGTTATGGTGGTGTGATAGCTGTGTGTTTGTTATTGCCAGCACTAATTGTCCTTTTTGTGGTGGGTTGGTTAATACTTAATGGTGAATTAGCGAAGTTATATAATTATGCTTTTGCTATTTCCCTTCTTGAGTTTGTTGTAATTATAGTTTTTATTATTTTAATTTGGCAAAGTGCGATAGCAATTGATCGCCTCAGTTATAAAAATCGTCGTGCTGAAGAGGCATTGAAAATTAAGGATGAGAATCTGCAAACTTTTGTCAATGCTAACATTATTGGTATTATTTCTGGTGATATTTATGGTGGCATCCACCAGGCAAACGACGAATTTTTGAGAATTACTGGTTATACAAGGGAAGATTTACTCGCTGGTAATTTAGGTTGGAGGCATCTGACAGCACCGGAATTTTTATATTTAGATGAACAAGCGATCGCTGAATCTCATTCTAGTGCAGATGGTGGTTGTACACCATATCAAAAGGAATATATTCGCAAAGATGGTAGTCGTATTCCTGTGTTAGTTGGTTTTGCCCTCAAGGGGGAAAAACGGGAGAGGTCAACAGCTTTTATCCTGGATTTAAGTGAACGGGAAGCCACACTCAAGGAACTCCGGAAAAGTAAGGAGGATGTATCGGGGCATTTTTGGATATTACGGAGCGGAAACAAGCAGAAAAAGATCGCACTAATTTGATCACTTCTTTGCAAACACAAACTGAGCAGTTACAGAAAGCTAACCAGATGAAGGATGAGTTTCTGGCAGTTTTGTCCCATGAATTGCGATCGCCTCTCAATGCTATAGTCGGTTGGTCTCATTTGCTCAGAACTCGCAAATTTACAGAAGATCAGGTAGCCCAAGGACTAGAAACCATTGAACGCAATGCGAAAATCCAAAATCAGTTAATTGATGATTTGTTGGATATATCCCGCATCATTAGAGGTAAGTTAACCTTTAATCCTCGAAGTTGCAATTTAGTTCCTATTATTAATTCAGCTATGGAAACTGTCTCCCTTGCAGCCCAAGCAAAGGAAATTAATTTGCACTTTGATCCCCATGATGGAGAATTGCCAGATTCAACCTCTGCTGTGATGGTATCCGGTGATAGCGATCGCTTGCAACAGGTGATCTGGAATTTGTTAACCAATGCCATCAAGTTTACACCCCAAGGCGGTAACGTCGAAATTAGGCTGAATAAAGTGGCTATTAGCACCGCAAATTTGTCAAATGATCATGATCAACCCAGAAAATATGCTCAAATTCAAGTAATTGACAATGGAATTGGCATTACTGCTGAGTTTCTCCCCCATGTCTTTGATCGTTTTCGTCAAGCTGATAGTTCCAGCACTAGATCCTATGGTGGACTCGGATTAGGATTATCACTTGTGCGCCATTTAACAGAAATGCATGGTGGTACTGTTCATGTAGAAAGTTTAGGGGGTAGAAACAGCTTGATAATTTCTACCCATAACTATCCATATATTACTGTTTGTCCAAGTCTTCAATAAGTTGATCAACAAAATCCCTCAACCGTTGTTGCCAGTCAGGGACGGTTTTAATTTTTTCCCTGACTCCAGGTAAAACCTTAAATTGCAAGGGTGATTTATCGTAGGCTACTTGATTTTGTGGTTTAAATTTAATCCGAGGCATTGCCAAATCCTAATATGTCTGATATACTAGATATCATAGCCCAACATTGAAGGTCGAATCAATGCTTTTATCATTCAAAACTGCACTAATTCCAAATAACCGACAGATTACAGCTTTTCGCAAGGCTTCTAGAGTCGCTAGACACGCTTACAACTGGGCAAATGCTCAAGTTATAGATATCTTAGCTACTCAAAAAGAAGGCGAAAAACTTAAATTACCATCAGCGATTGACTTGCATAAAAAGTTAGTCGCCGAGGTTAAACCTGAACACGCTTGGTATTACGAAGTTAACAAAAATGTCCCACAAAAGGCGTTAACTGACTTACGCCAAGCATGGGATAGGTGTTTTTCCAAAACATCGAAACAACCCCGATTCAAGAAAAAAGGACAGCACGATTCTTTTTATTTAGAGTCAGGGACTAAGGCGAAACCGTTAATTAAAAACGATGGTAAAAGAATTAAATTACCGTCAATCGGTTGGGTACGATTAGCCATACCTTTACCAATTACCGCAACTCATAACTGTGTAATTTCCCGACAAGCTGATAGATGGTTTATTTCTGTCAAGTACGAGATTGAAAAACCTCCCATACTTGCAGATAGACCGACCATCGGCGTTGACATAGGAATTAAGGAGTTAGCAGTTTGCAGTAATGGTGAAATATTCGAGAATCCTAAAGCCTACCGCCGGATGAGTAAACGCATGAAACGTTTACAGCGTAGCGTTAGCAGGAAAATTAAAGGCTCTAATAATCGTAAAAAAGCTGTGAGAAAATTAGCTAAATTACACGCCAAAGTTTCTAATATTCGCCAGGATTCTATTCACAAATTAACCTACTATCTAGCTAAAAATCACAGCATAATTAAGATAGAAGATTTGCACGTTAAGGCATTTTTGAAAAACCATAAATTAGCGGGTGCTATCGCTGACTGTGGTATGTATGAATTTAAACGGCAATTAGAGTACAAAACTGAGAAGTTTGGCAGTGAATTAATCCTTGTAGATAGATTCTTTCCTAGTTCGCAAATATGCTCTAACTGCGGTAATCATCGTCATAAAATGCCATTAAAAACCCATACTAAACGGCCTAAAAGTATTAGTTGTAGATGACGAAGTTGATAGCCGTGAATTTATTGCTACAGTTCTACAAGAATGCCAAGCGGAAGTTACAGCAGTATCATCAGCCCAAGAAGCTTTGGAAATGCTTACCCTGTGGACACCGGATGTTTTGATTAGTGATATTGGGATGCCAGGGGAAAATGGTTATTCATTAATTCGTAAAGTGCGATCTTTATCCCCTGAAAAGGGCAGAGATATTCCCGCAGCCGCATTGACAGCTTATGCTAGGGTAGAGGACAGGATGCAAGCCATACAAGCAGGATTTCAATTACATTTGCCCAAACCCATTGAACCAGTGGAATTAGCTACAGTTGTCGCCAGTCTGGTTAGACGCAATCTTCTGCATCCTGATTCATAGCCATAAACCTGGAATTTTGTGTTTAACTGCACCAGATCGAGATATAATTCATTGTCAATCAATAAAATCTCAAAACCTATTTTTTTGCATTCCATAAAAAAAATTTTCAGAACAGGCACTACTTTTGATTAAATCCGTCAAATATAGCAGATTACAGATTAATTAGGTACAGAATCTAAATTCAAAGCCATACAGCAAGTCAGTTTTACTCCTGACTCGGTGACTCGGTGACTCGGTGACTCCTGACTCATACTATATCATTGCCATAATTTCAAATTAAAATGAAATTCAATTTCTATTCATTTGGTTTTCAGAAAATACTGAAAAAGTCATTTCTGCCCTTGTTTTTAATTTCCTTACTCATAGTTTTATGGGGAAACACCTTTACACCTGTAACAGCCCAAACATCACGGCAAGAAATTCGTGGTGTATGGATGACAAATAATGATCTTGATATTCTTAAAGATAGGACTAAAGTTCAGGAAGCAGTCACACAACTCCAAAAACTCAATTTTAACACTATCTATCCCGTAGTTTGGAATTCTGGTTATGTCATGTATCCTAGTGAAGTAGCCAAGCGGTTAGAAATCCAACCGTTTGTCTTTCAAGGTTTAGATGGACATGATATTCTTGCCGATTTAATTAATAAATCTCATCGGCAAAATTTACTGGTAATTCCTTGGTTTGAATTTGGGTTTATGACTCCTCCCAGTTCAGAATTAGCAATGAATAAACCAGAATGGTTAACACAAAAAAAAGATGGTAATCAAACATCTATTAGTGCCGGCGGTGAGGTTTCATGGTTAAATCCGTTTCATCCAGAAGTACAACAGTTTATTAGCGATTTGCTTGTAGAACTTACTAACAAGTATGATCTTGATGGTATCCAATTTGATGATCACATGAGTTTACCTTCTGAATTTGGTTACGATAAATATACGGTTGCCTTATATCAAGAAGAAACTAAAAAAATGCCACCCAGTGATCCTCAAAACCCAGAATGGGTAAATTGGCGGGCAAATAAAATTACAGAATTCATGGTGAGACTTAATCAAACAGTCAAACAAATCAAACCGAAAATGATTTTTTCTGTTTCTCCTAATTACTATAATCATGCCTATAAATTTCAACTCCAAGATTGGTTGAACTGGGTACGATTAGACATAGTAGATGAGTTAATTGTGCAAGTTTATAAGGAAAATTTAGATCATTTTATTGGCAAGCTTTCCCGTCCAGAAATGGAAGAAGTAAAACAAAAAATTCCTGCGGGAATCGGTGTTATGGCAGGTTTAAGAACTAAACCCGTATCAATTCAACAGATTCAATCTCAAGTTCGTGCCGCCCAACAACGGGGACTGGGTGTAGCTTTTTTCTATTATGAAAGTCTTTGGAATACTGCACCAGAAGCATCAAGAGAACGTTTGGCTGGATTTAAAAGTTTATTTCCATATCCGGCATTACGAACGGCAGTGGAGTCTGGGGAAGGGGAAACAAAAGTAGAGTCAGTGCCATGGGAAACGAATCTAACTGTGACTGACAAAATACCATTTTAGTGTTTAAGCTTCCCCGGTCTGAAGACGCGGGGATTTCTGAAGAGTCCATAAAAGAACTTTCGTAGGCTGACTTAAACAACCTCTACCTACTCCAATTAAGTCAAACTTAAATATCGCAGCTACTTTTCTGATTATGTTGACCGCACCGTTGCAATCTGCATTAATTTTTGTGCCGTCCTGAGAACAGTACAAACCCCGGCTAATTCTTTTCCTTGATTTTAGCTACAGATTTGTTATACCACTGGTTGATGCTTTTTAAATGTAGTCCGTCAACTATAAAGGATGTACCAATATTAGAAACACAAGTTAACCAATTATTTAACCCGTGGTCAATTCCTAATACTTTTGATGCGTACACCTCGGAGCTTTTAATATCTTGTTGGTAAACAAATTCTGCATAAAAGCATCTGTTCCTTGGCAGGATACGGACTTCTCTTATTGATTTATAGTCCAGATTTGAGGGCATAGGGATATAAAAAGCGTCTATTCCAAACCACGCTTTTACCTTACTACCTAAAGGGAATCTCAATATTCCGTCCTTTAATTTTAAAGAACGCCCCGTAAAGGTTGCAATAGACATTACACTTTTACAGTAATTTGGTGGTTTAGGTTTTTGAGTTACCGTACCTTCTTTTATGCCTTTTAAAAGTCCAAAGTAAGACTTAAAAGATTCTGCAACAGTAGTTAAAATCTGTTGTGCTGTGTCCGAGTACAAAGCTTGATAATGGGCGTTTTTTTGGATAGTTCTTAATTGTTTATGCAGGTCGGCTTTAGTTGGTATCTTGCCAGTTTTAAAATATAACTGACGAGAATAGTAAACACCGCAATTTGTCAGCTTTTTAGCTTCAGTACAAACATATTCCAATATGGCTTTTAAATCCTTATTCGGGCTAATTAATATCTGTTGGCAGCCGTACACAATTATTTTTACCTGTGTTATTTTCTTGACTTTTCCAATATAACTGAAACTGAGTTAGATTCTATTTGTCAATAGCAACGAGAAAACAACATGAAAACCACTTTGGAGTTTAGAACAAGCAACCATTCTAAAGGCAACGCTGTAGTTCATCTAGTCTGGATTCCCAAACGAAGAAGGAAGGTTTTATCTGGAGAGATAGCCAAGCGTCTTCGACAAATAATCAATGATTTAGCTCAAGAGAAGGATTGGGACGTTTTGGCTTTAGAAGTCGCGCCAGATCATGTCCATTTGTTTGTAGAGCATCAACCGGATATAGCCATTAACCAAGTTATTAAGGCGTTTAAAGGTCGGTCATCTTATCTATTGAGAAAAGAGTTCCCGGAGTTATTAAAACTTCCTAGCCTATGGACTAACAGTTATTTTTATTCGACGGCAGGTCAGGTTTGGGCAGATACAATTAGACGATACATAGAAGACCCGCATCATGGTTGAGAATCTTGATTGCGAATAAATAGAGCCTCCGGCACGCTCCGCGAACGCCGTTGGCACTTCCTCCACGCATCTATTGCCAAGTGGCTTCCGTGCCTTTCGTTCTATTTGGTGAAGGCAAAAACCAGAAATTAGCGGTAAATTGAAATTTAGGAATTAGTTTGTAAATAATCAATTGCGGCTGCTAATTTGTGAGGATAACTTTCAGCAAATCTTTCAAACCATAATCCTTCTGATGATAATGGATCTAATTTAGCTAACCATTGTTTAGCAGTTTTTTCTAAAGCTGCTTTTTGTTTAGCTTGAAGTTTTTCTTGACGAATTTTCTCCTGTGTTAATTCTTCTTGTTTTTGCAGTGCCTCAGCCGCATCTTTTGCCAAAATATCAGCTTGTACATCTGCTAATAAGTATAAGATCCCCGACTTCTGTTTTCATCAAATTATGAATTGATGTGAAAGTTGGGGGATCATTTTTAATTTTTAATTCACGACGGTAATAGTACCGCAAGGCGGAAGTCAAAAGTCAAAAGCAATATTCAGCAAGCTTTTTTAATTTTTAATTGTTAATTTTTAATTCCGCCTTGCGGTGCTAGTCATTAATGGCATTGAGGAGAACTTCTGATAAACTCATATCTTCCATATCATCCATTGTGATAGTGTCGCAAATATCAAACTTAGCACCTGCACTTTGCAATTCATCATCCAAGATTTTCAAAAAGCGGGTAGCTTGAGCATCATTACCGACTTGAATAAAGGAAATAGCTAATTCTTCATCTCTATCCAGACGACGAGAAACTTCAATAATTACCTTCATGACGGCTTTGCGATCATCTGGTTCACCGTCAGTAACTACTAAAATTGTTTCCCCATTGGGTTGACTTTTACTAGAGGCTTTACGTTGTAGATAATCATCAGTAGCGTGTTTCAAAACACCCGCTAAATCTGTTGTTCCTGAAGGATCATTTTCTTGAAAAATTTGTGTTACTTTAGCAGATGTGACATTTTCATAACGTTTAAATTTCCCAGAAAATAAGTAAATAGTAATGCCATCTGGATCAAGTTGTTCACATTTACTTGCTAATGCAAAAGTAGATTCTTGTGCTGTTGCCCATCTAGTTCTACCACCTTTTTGATCTGGGGTAGCCATGCTACCGCTTTTATCAATAATTAAGGTGTAATCACGGTTTTCTAGCATGACTAAACTCTCCAGATATTAGGAATTTTTGTTAATTAATCAGTGATGGCATTCATTAAAACATCAGCTAAACTCATGTCTTCTAAATCATCTAAAGTTACGGTATCACAAATATCGAATTTAGCACCAACACTTTGTAATTGATCATCTAAGGCTTTAAGAAATTTGGTGGCTTGAGGATCTGAACCGACTTGAATCATGGAAATTCCTAATTCTTCATCTTTTTCCATTTGTTGGGTAGCACGAATGATAATTTCAAATACGGCTTTGCGATCATCTGGTTCACCGTCAGTAATGACTAAAATCGTTTCTCCATTAAGTTTTGTTGTCCCAGCGGCTTTGCGCTGAAAGTAGTTATTTAGGGCATCTTGGAGGACACTTCCTAAGTTAGTCGTACCGGATGGATCATTTTCCTGAAATATCTGGGCAACTTTAGCAGCAGTAACATTTTCATAACGTTTAAATCTGCCGGAAAAAACGTAAACTGTAATGCCATCAGGATCAAATTCTTCACACTTTCTGGCTAAAGCAATGGTAGATTCTTCAGCTATCTTCCATCTAGTTCTTCCACCCGCTTGGTCGGGTGTGGACATACTACCGCTTTTGTCAATAATTAAGGTATAGTCACGATCGCTCATCATAATCTTCCTATTGTCATTTTTCTATCTCTAGTTTAACCGTTAAGTATGAATACAGCAGGAATAAAGGAGTCAGGAGTCAGGAGTCAGAATGAAGAAGGAAGAATGAATAAGGAGTAAAACTGGCTTGCTGTCTGGCTTTGAATTTAGATCCTGTACCTCATTAATCTGCAATCTGCTGTGATTCATCCGTCCTTATCTGCGTTTATCTGCGTTTATCTGCGTTTGATTATTCTTAAATTCTAATTCTATGCAGCTTGATCTTAATTACGAATTACCAACTTTTGCTTTAGGATAAGCAATGCGTTTGTGATGAAATTGTTGCCAAACATCCACAAATATTTGGGCAATTTTTGGCATTTCTTCTCTTGTCAAGCCCGAATCTATTAATTGTTCATCTTGCCATTTTGCTTTGAGAATATTATTCAGCATATTCAATGCTTTTTCTGGAGTTGCATCTTTAAGACTGCGTAATGCGGCTTCACAAGAATCCGCTAACATGACGATTCCTGTTTCCCGTGATTGGGGGATAGGACCATCATAACAAAAATCTGCTTTATCTACGATGATATGGGGATTTTCTTGGGCTATTTGTTGGGCTTGGTGATAAAAATAAGCGATCGCCATTGTGCCTTGATGTTCGGGAATAAAAGCCTGAATTGCCGTTGGTAAACTGTGTTTCTTCGCCATTACTACCCCTTCCGTCACGTGCTTTTTAATCAATTCGGCACTTTTCCAAGGATCTTGAATTTCTGTTTCATGTTTATTGGGACTGCCAATTTGATTTTCAATAAATCCCAAAGGATCATGCATTTTGCCAATATCATGATATAGAGTTCCCGCCCTAACCAACTCTACATTACATCCCAATTGTTTAGCCGCAGCTTCAGCCAAAGTAGCCACTAATAAAGTATGTTGAAAAGTTCCTGGAGTTTCCGTAGCTAGTCGCTTTAATAATGGGCGGTTGGGATTAGCTAATTCTGCCAAGCGGATAGGAGTAATCACATCAAATAATGTTTCTAAATAAGGACTTAAACCCAAAGCCACAATACTCCAAGACAAGCCAGATACAGCAAACAGACCTGCTTCTTGGAAGATATACCAACCCGAACCAAATACCCCACCTGTGAGGATTTTTAATAGTAAGAATACACCACCTTGGGTTAAGGCAGAGACAACACCTAATAATGCTAATTCTTCACGCGATCGCAATCTATGAGCGACATAACTACTTAACATTCCCCCCATAGCCCCAGCCAACAATACCAGAATATTTGTATCTGTGGTAATTGGGAGTATCAGCGACAATAACCCTACTACTGTTATCCCTACAGTTGGTCCATAGAAACTGCCTAATAATAAACCAATAGCACTCCAAGTAGTATAGGGTAAACTCATTGCCAATACTCCAGGAACACTGAGGCTAAGAAGTAAAACTAATAGGCGATCGCGTTGTCGCAAATAGTTATGACTTTTTCTTTCTATCCAGACAAAAATCTGAATTCCTCCAGTAACAACCATACCGACAATTGTTAAACCCATCCAATTCACTTGGCGGCCAATCAGGCGATAATGTTCTAATACCTGAAATTTCCATTTAGTAATTTTTTCTCCTTTACTAACAATTACCTCTGCTTTTTTCACCCGGATCATTACAGATGGTATTTGATTAGCTACCAGTTCATCTTGTTGTTTTGTTTGGGCTTCGTCTTGTTTAATATTTGGTTGTAGTACAGCTAATAATAATTTTGTTGCTAGGGGTTCAGCTTCACTAGGTACAGATGATTGCACTTGCAAATTAACTGCATTATTCAAAATAGTTTTAGGTAATCCAGCATATATACCTTGGGCAAGAATTCGCTCGGCAATTTTATGAATTCCAGCTTGTGTTTTTAACCAATCATCATCAGTTAAATCTAAAATAATAGGTTCTGTATAAAAATTTTTAAGTTGTCCAGTTTCTATTTGTGATGCTTTCTCAATTGCTTGATTATATTTTTGTCTAACTTGAGAGATTTTGGTAATCAATGCTGAAAAATTAGATTCTGATCCAGTAAATTGATAAGCTTCTAGTTCTGATAATGCTTGAATAAAACTAGCTTCATCACTCTGCTTTCCATAAATAGGAAAAGGTTTAGACAATTGCAATACCGGAAAATTTGATGATATTTGTGGAGACAACAAAAATTTTGAATTTTGTTTTTTTAAATTTTGTTTTCTATTATTTTCTAAAGTTACTTTCAGCTTTTGCCATTCTGATTCAGGAAAAGTCCTAAGATAACGTTGAATAGAAATTGATAAAACGGCAGGATCAAAAAATGGAAACCCGTCAACTATATCCCTAAGTTCATTAGTTGTATCTAAAAATTTTTCCACCTGTTCATTAATTTGTTCATTTATATGGTTATCAATCATGAGAACAGGCACAGATTTATCTATAGCATCTTTTCGTTTCTGTTCTGTTTCTTGCTGATCTTCAACATCATCTGTGAAAGGAGCAGTAAATGTTTGTAAAGCAATATTATCAACTTTCATTCTTGGTTGGTTATATAAACCATGTCCCATTACACTTGTGAGTGATAAGATTGCCAATACCAAAATTATTGAAGAGCGTTTTTGATGTATCCATAGAAGAATAAATTTATCAATACCACGAGTTTTCTTAACTAATTTAACAGTTGATTGTTGTGTCTGTCTCTGTTTGCCTTGTTTTCCTTGATGACTATTTGCTGATAAATACAGAAGTAGATTTTTTAGAAAATTCCCATGCAGTTTATGCTGATACTTTCCTTTTCGGAATAGCACTTTATACTGCCGCTGCCATTGCCTCAGTTGCTGGCTCAAGGATTGCAAAAATCGCTGCGTTTTCATCTTTCCTTCCGCGAAATACCCCAAATATGGCTGATGTCTCCGCCATGCTACCGCGAACGCCACTCTAGCTGGATAAAAAGTTAGGGAGTGATAGCAGTTCCCATTTGACCTTTGCTGAATCAGATCATTTCAACGTCTACGGATAATATGAGGAGCAGCAAAGATAGTATATCCTGTGTCCACAAATTCGCCGCAATTATCGCTCAAGTCATATACTCCAGACCACACCGCCATCATTGTATCGGCTAATGTGAACATTTGGGCAAAACTCTCAAGTCCCCAAGCCGGGGAGTTAGTGACTGACGGAGAAATTTGCCAATTTACAGGTATACCAACTGTACTGTTATACGCGCCTGATAATGCTCCAGCAATTGCACCTGTAATATTTTGATTGGCAAAATTGTGATTTTGATTAGCTCTTAATACGGTCAGGGGAAAGTCTTCTAATGTACTCCCAAAGCAGTAAAAAGCTAAACCAATATTGCTAATTAATTTTTCTGGACTACTCAATTCCCTTTGTGCTGTTTCTAGTCCCGCCCCTTTTTTTAATAAATTATTGACTTTTATTAATTCTTGTGGTAATAAAGTTGATGTTTTATCTAAAAAACTCACTGTTCCCGAAATCAGGCTGTGGGGGTTAAGTTTTTCATTCAGGGATTGAGCGATCGCATATCCTATAATTAAACTAGCATCTCTGATCATCGGCTCATTTTGCCCATTGAATATCCTTTGCACGGCTAAAATATTTTCTCGCATTCTATCGGTATTGTCATGAAAAAAAATCGCCACTGGTAATGTAGCGAGAATTATTTGTCCCCAGAAATTAATATTTGTTTCTAATTCAATACCTGCTTGTTCTTGACGCTTTAACCAGTCATCTACATCTAACCTGCCCAAACTGATTAAACTTTCCGTCCCCAAAACCGCAATTTTACCCAATCTAAAACTATTCTGGCTAGATAAACCCTCTCCCAAGAAAGCTCCCAGAAAAGTTCCCCTAACCCGATTCACAAGAGAATAACGCATAATTTTTAATCGGTGATTGGTAATTGGTAATTGGTAATTACTTCTTCTTCCCTGTCACCTGTCACCTAATTACTGCCTTAAATGGGACACCAGTGCTTGTAAGCCTAACAAATAACTTTGAGCGCCAAAGCCACTGATTTGGCCAATTACCACTGGTGCGATATAAGAATGATGGCGGAAATCTTCCCGACGATAAATATTACTTAGATGTACTTCGACAGTAGGTAAATTAACGGCAGCGATCGCATCCCGCAAAGCCACACTAGTATGAGTATAAGCCCCAGCGTTAATCACAATCCCCTGATGCTTTCCTAATGCCCCGTGTATAGCATCTACTAAAACCCCTTCATGATTTGACTGCACGGGCAACATTTCAGCTTGTAGTTCCATTGCTTTAGACTCTAACAAGCGATTAATTTCTGCCAAAGTCAAAGAACCATAAATTCCCGGTTCTCTGAGTCCTAGCAAATTTAGATTTGGACCGTGCAGCACAAGAACACTTAAAGCTGGCAAATTCAACTCTCACACCTTCAATATTTTAGCGTCGTCGCCGAGAACGTTCATGTACAGGAATCGGAATCAGTTCCGGTTCCGGTTCAGCCTCTGGACCTAGCAGGCTATCAATTAACTTCCGCGCTAATTCTTTCAGCTTTTCCAGTACCTTTTCTATATAATCCATTAAACTGACCGCTCCTGAGATAGTACCTCAATTTTTTTTAACAGGGTCGCAGAAACTGGCGTATTATCACACCTTTAGCCTACAAAAAGGTTGACACATTTCCATAAGTATGATATATCTTACTAGGAAATTCTAATTTTGTGTTCTCCCTTACTTATTAGATTATCACATCCTTAATTAGTAATGGGTAATTGGTGATAAGGAATAGAAGTTTGGGAGTCAGTTGTCAGTAGGGGCGAAGCATTTGGAAGATAAATTATCGGTCATTGCCAAAAATAGTTCTCCAAATGCTTCGCCCGTACAGTTGTCAGTTGTTGGTTGTTGGGAGGAAGAAAACAGAAAAAATTTCCCCTACTCCCTGCTCCCTACCCCTAACTTGCTGCGTCTTTCTTTTTTCCTCTAGTAGTAGTTGATTTAGTAGCAGTTGATTTAGTGGTTTTGCGGGGAGATTTTGTAGATGCTTTGGCTGAAAGTAATTCAATAGCTGTAGATAGCGTGATATTTTCTACTGATTCACCTTCAGGAAGACTGGCATTAGTTTTCCCATGTTTAATGTAAGGACCATAGGGACCATCATAGATATTGACTGGTGACTCATCTTCTGGATGCGTACCCAACTCGCGTAAAGCTTCTTTAGACTTACTCTTAGCAGCAGCCCGTCCTTTTTTCGGTTCTGCCAATAATTCTAAAGCACGATTCAAGGAAATTGTCAAGACATCATCCGTAGATTTTAGAGAACGGTAATCTTTCCCCTCCTTCCCTTGGTCATGGACAACATAGGGGCCAAATCTTCCTAAACTAGCTTGGACTTTGCCACCAGTTTCGGGGTGAGTTCCCAAAGCACGGGGGAGAGATAATAAACCCACAGCCATATCTAAAGTGACGGTTTCTGGTGTCACACCTTTGAGTAAAGAAGCTTGTTTAGGCTTAGGATTTTCCTCAGTTTTATCGCCTAATTGAACGTAGGGACCATAAGTACCAAGTTTGATATAAATTGGTTCTCCAGTTTCCGGGTGACGACCGAGTTGGTCAGGTCCGGAAATTTTTTGTTTGAGGAGGATTTCCACCTGTTTGGGGTTCAGGTCAGCCGGGGTGAGGTTTTTGGGGATAGAAGCGGTAATTACTTCCTCACCATTGGTAACTTCGATATAAGGACCATATTTACCAATGCGGACTTTAGCATCTAGATTTTCTAATTCTACAGTTCTAGCTTTACTGGCATCAATTTCGGTTTCCCGTTCCTTCACCAAAGTTTCTAAACCTTGTTCACCAAGATAAAATTTCTTTAAGTAGGGTAGCCATTGAGCTTCACCCGTGGAAATTTCATCCAAGGTTTGCTCCATTTTAGAAGTAAAACTAGGGTCAACAATATCTGGAAAATGTTTTTCCAGTAAATCAGTCACAGCGAAAGCCGTGAAAGTGGGAATTAGGGCATTATTCACTAATTGGGCATAATCTTTATCAATGATTGTGCCAATAATACTGGCGTAGGTACTAGGACGACCAATACCTTCACTTTCTAAGGTTTTCACCAAAGTTGCTTCGGTGTAACGGGCGGGAGGTTGGGTTTCATGACCTACCGCTTCCAGTTCATTACATTTGGGATGATCACCAACTTTCAGCGCAGGTAGAATTACTTCTTGGTCTTCTAAAGCGGCTTCAGGATCATCCGAACCTTCGACATAGGCGCGAAGATAGCCAGGAAAATCTATGCGCTTACCAGAGGAACGAAAACCAGCGTCTTCAACTTGGATTTGCACAGTAACTTGAGTTTGGCGAGAATCAGCCATTTGTGAGGCGACGGTGCGCTTCCAAATCAAATCATAAACAGCAAATTCTCGTCCAGCTAAACCTGTGTCTTGGGGTGTGCGGAAACTACTACCAGCGGGACGAATGGCTTCGTGAGCTTCTTGTGCGCCTTTAGATTTAGTGGTGTATTGGCGAGGTTGGGGACTAAGATATTGTTTCCCGTATTTTTGCTCCACACAAGCACGGGCGGCGGTAATCGCTTGGTCGGATAAATGTACCGAATCTGTCCGCATATAGGTAATATACCCCTGCTCATACAAATTTTGAGCCACTCGCATCGTATCCCGTGCCGATAAGCGCAACTTGCGGTTAGATTCTTGTTGCAGTGTGGAAGTTGTGAACGGTGGTGCTGGTTTGCGGGTGACGGGACGTTCTTCCATATCCGCCACTGTCCAAGTTTTCCCTTCTAGGCGGGCTTTTAGGGCTTCGGCTTGTTCCTCGTTGAGTAATACAACATTACGCCCGGCGGTAATTCTGCCCGTTGTTGAGTCAAAATCGCTGCCTGTGGCAACTTTCGTACCGCCAAGAGTCACTAAAACCGCGCTAAAGGGACTTTTTTCCTGTTCTAGACTGGCTTTTAAATCCCAGTATGTGCCTTCATGGAAAGCCCGACGCTGGCGTTCTTTAATTACTAATAGACGTACTGCTACAGATTGCACTCGCCCAGCGGATAACCCCCAGGCAATTTTTTTCCACAGCAGCGGCGATAGGGTATATCCTACTAATCGGTCTAAAATTCTTCTGGTTTCTTGGGCGCGAACTACCTGCTCATCAATATTACGGCAGTCTTTCAAAGCTTTTTGAATGGCTTCCTTGGTAATTTCATGAAAGACCATGCGCTTTGTTGGCACTTTCGGCTTGAGCAATTGGTATAAATGCCAACTAATACTTTCCCCCTCCCGGTCTTCATCTGTTGCTAAAATCAGTTCAGTTACACCTTTGAGGGCTTCTTTAAGCTGAGTGACAATTTTCTTTTTGTCTTTGGGAACGACATAAATCGGTTCAAAGTCGGCTTCTACATTGACCCCAAGCTGCGCCCATTTTTCCCCTTTGACGGCTGCGGGAATTTCACTGGCCGACTGGGGAAGGTCACGGACATGACCCATTGAAGCTTCTACCACATAGTCTTTTGGTAGGTAGTTGCGAATGGTACGAGCTTTTGTGGGAGATTCGACGATAACAAGAGTTGACATGGAAATTTAAAAAGAATAATAGCTATGCAGCTAAATAGTTAAGTTGGATTAATTTTTGCGAAATGTCAAGATGAAATATCACGCCTCAGCAGTGATTGTATACTTACACAAACTGCCCAATAGGGGTAAATCTTTCTCAACTTCAGGTACAGTGATCTTTTTGAGAATGCTAGAAGTAACCTTTGAGAGTCAATTGTCAGTTATTTCCATCTTTAACTTATCTAGTACATATTTGACGACTATAGTTTCTAAAATATCCCTGGAATTTAATAGTACAAGACTCACAGTTGTTAAAGGTTGGGGAAATAAATAATTTAAAATTAGCTTAATTTTTCTAATTTGCCATTTTTTTATAGATGCTGTGTCAAAATTAACTTATACAGGAAGAAATGCTAAAAGTATATAAATTACACCTGTAAACTTGATTGTTAGCGTCTTAATACCTGATGATATTCTTCGAGCCATCGCCTAACTTCTTGAACTGCCAATATAAGCCCCAATTTGTTTAAGCCCCTGTAAAACTTGAATACGTTCTGCTGTATTTTCAAGTAACCGATAAGTGTGAGATCGCGTATATTGAGGGACATCTTGGTGGCGATTGCATTTCAAAAACAATACTTCTCTGCCATTTGTCACCATTCCATAGCAACTTGACTGCAAATTAGGAGCGCTCAACAAATAAGTAAGTGCTTGGGGAATTCCTGCGGTAACGTCCAGCCTTGCAGGTTTTGATTCGATTACCAAAATCCAAAAACTATCTTGGATTACCAAAATATCAATTCTGCCTTGAACCGCTATAGCATTAGCTTCATCAGCAACTTCGATACTGGTACTTACTTCTGCTTTTACCAAAAAAGGAAATTGATAGAAACCAGCCAAATCTAGCAATGGCGACACCACAACAAGCTTAACAATTTCTTCAAGGGGCGCTTCTTCTTGACTGAGATAGTTATAGTTGCGAGTGAGGCGATCTAGTCCTTGTAGTTCCGCTTCCGTTAGTGTTGGTGAATTATTTAACCATTCATCAAAAAAGCGATACCTCCGGTCAGCGCTTCGCTATCGCTAGTGTCGAGTCTCAAGCCAAAGGTTTGACGGAGATTGCTAAGGGTAAGGCTACTAGCATTTGTAATCACAGTTAAATCCTTGTAGTATTTACATGAATTTTGGAAGTTTAGAAATTTGATTTGGGTTCTAATACTTAATATACGATACATACGAGGAAAAGAGCGATTCCTAGGTCGCGCTAGTACAACACGGCATAAATAAACCAACCATTCTAAATCGTTAAAAAGCCTATACTGTCTTCGTTTTGACTTTTGACTTCCGCCCTGCGGTACTAGTTCCCCCCGGGACGCAATGCGTTCGCTATCGCCCTATGAGGAAACTATTTGAGAACTACTTAACTTTGAATTTTTTGAGCTATAGTATATAGTATTGTCATACAGAGTTATGACAAGCAAAAATATGAGAGTTAATGCAAGGCTCGATAGCGATCGCGCTAATAAGTTTAATTACATTCGCCAGCGGACAAATCAAGGTGCGTCTGACATTATGAAAGTGGCGATCGATCTTTATTATGAAAAATTACATCAAGAATCCCCTGTAAAACCTTTGCAACTCCTTAGAGAATCAGGGCTGATTGGTTGTGCTGAAGGGGACTCTGATTTGTCGGTTAATTACAAGCAATATCTCACTGAAAGTCTTAACGAAAAATATGGTAATCGTTGATTCTGGCTTTTGGATAGCACTAATCAATCGCCGTGATGATTATCATGTTCTCGCTCAAGAAGTTCTAGATACGATTGATGAGCCTCTGGTGACAACATGGTGTGTGATTACGGAAGCTTGTCATATTCTCTTGAAACGTACAGGCACAAATGCTCAACAGACGTTTATTCATAGCTTAGAAATTGGTGCTTTTGAGATTTTTGATCTCAAAGTTCAAGATGGGAAAAGAATCAGTGAATTGATGAATCAATATAGTTCTCTACCAATGGATTTAGCGGACGCTTCATTGATTATTCTTGCCGAACATTTGGGGCATGGGCGGATTCTATCTGTTGATTTTCGGGACTTTAATACTTACCGCTGGAAAAATCGGCATCCTTTTGAGAATTTGATGTCTATTAACTGAAGTAATGCTATAAATTGGCGATTCCTAGGTCGCGCTAGTTCCCCCCGGGACGCAATGCGTTCGCTATCGCTAACTAATCAATTCCCTTAGAACGCCAAAGTTCTAAACAATTCGCTGACTGCAACCTTGAAGTTTAAAATTATATCTTCTCCATCTAAAATATCATTACCTCGTAATAGGAGATCGGGCTGAGGACTATGGTAAACCAGCACATATCTTTCATCAGGATGGATTACCCACAGCAGTCTAGTTCCACTTTCAAAATATTCTTCAATCTTGTTGTGAATTTCGTCAAAAGTGTTGCCTGGAGAGATAATCTCAACAACTAGATCGGGCGCACCATCAAAAAAGCCTTTAGGTAATCGTTTTAGCCCAATCAATCGCTCTTTACTAACAAAAGAAATATCGGGCGACCGCTTATTATCTCCCTTCATTTTAAATGCTGTACTAGAGTCGCAAGTAACGCCAAGATTATGCTGCCTTACAAATATCTCGATTAGCCCACCGAGGAATATGCCAATATTCCCATGCTCCATGCCTGAATTGCCCAAGTTTATCAACTCTCCATCTACAATTTCGTAACGATTGCCATCATCAGCTAAAGCCATAAACTCTTCATCAGTCCAAACTTTATCCTTTATTCTTTCTAAGATAACTGTCATATTTATTCAAGTCCTTGTAATTTTTAGACAAAGCGATTCGTTTACATGACTGGCTGAGTGATTTCTTTATTTAATACTAACCCAAATATAAATCCAATTTCATCCCCACAACAAGCGATTCCTAGGTCGCGCTAGTTCGCTCCGGGACGCAATGCGTTCGCTATCGCCTAAAAATCACGACTTACAGGAATAGCGATTACTAGGTCGCGGTTCGCTGTCGCATTCCCGATACTCAAAATTTATTTATCTAAACTTGAACTAACGGCTGATTGTTTATAGATGAACGAGGTTGAATCGTATTTTGAATTTCTTCTCCGGCTAACTCTTCGGCTAGGCGTAACTCATAAGCTTTTTGCAAATTAAGCCATAGTTCTGCACCAGTGCCAAACCATCGTCCTAGACGTAATGCTGTGTCAGCCGTGATACCTCTTTGCCCTTTGAGGATTTGCGTAATCCGATTTGTGGGTATATGGAGCGATCGCGCTAGTTCTGATGCGCTAATCCCAAGCTCTTTTAGTTCATCGGATAAGATTTCGCCAGCGTGAATTGCAGGTCTTGCCATAGTTGTTTTCTCCTTTAGTGATAATCAACAATTTCGATATTAAATGGGCGATTTTCTGTTTCTGTCCATTCAAAACAAATACGCCATTTATCATTTATGCGGATGCTGTACTGCCCTTTTCTATCTCCGCCCAGTGCCTCAAAACGGTTACTTGGGCTTTGCCATTAAGGATTCTTTATTAGGTGCGGCTTCTAGAATCTCTAGACGTTTGTATGCTTGTCTTTCAAATGCCTGAAATTCTTTGACACAATCGCCCGCAGCCAATTCGGCTGTGCGTTTGTCTTTATATTTTTCAGGCATAGGCAAGTGTTATGTATTACGTCAAGCATAACATTTATATCGCAATTTGGCAAAAAATCAACCAGCGATCGCAAAGCACAAGTAATTGATAAGCAATTCCTAGGTCGCGCTTCGCTATCGCCTAAAAATCACGACTCACAGAAATAGCGATCGCCCCTCCAATCTCATTCCCACGAAAAGCGATCGCCCTTTATCATCTGCAAAACCGCGATCACTGAAATAGAGAATTTTGAAAATGTAAACATTTTTTATACTTTCCTTTCTTGGATTGTTAGGGGTGTTATTGTCTAGTAGCAAAATAATAGTAATCTTCATTATGACTATCTCTCCGACCCCTTCAGCCAGCCCTGCAACTAACCAGGGTCAGTCCACAGCCCAGACTACTCAAGAAGGGATTGTATCGAACGAAAAAATTGATGCTCGAAATAGGGAGAATATTGCCTTCGGGGTTCTTATTGCTTCGATAGTAGCAATATTACTTGTCTCAGCCACGGCAATTTTTAGTACGACAGATGCTAAAGAAAGGTCGCTGGTCTCACAACGGGTAATGGATTCAACGCTACCTTTATACGGAACTTGGGTAGGCACGATTCTGGCATTTTATTTTTCGCGCAATGCCTTTGAGGCCGCTTCAAGTGCTACTGATCGAAATGCGACTGTATTTCAGCAAGTCAGAAGTGATCTAGTTTCGGCCGCGCCGCCAGACAATAAGCTTGCAAACATTTCACTAAAGTCTCTCGCCAACGGTCTTGTTTTCTCTCAGGATAATCTCAACAACCCATTAGAAGACGTTTTGAAGGATCTAAATTCTAAGAATCGATATAGAACAATTGTAGTTGATAAAACGACAAAAAATTACGTCAATTTAGTCTATAAAGTTAATGTATCAGCTTTTTTAGAACAACGTCAATCAGGTACAACACCACAGCCAACCCTACAAAATTACCTTGATTGGCGAAAGGAGCAGGGAAAACAATGTCAGCCAATAGTGGTATTTTTGCCAGAGACTGCAACCTTAGCTGATGCCGAAGCCAAGATGAAAGAAACATTAGGATGTAGAGATGTCATTGTTACTACTGATGGTCAAAAGACAAGTCCAGTGGTGGCTTATGTTACTGATAATGAAATCAATGAATATAAGTAATTGCCTCATAAAACACCAATTTTTGTGATTAAATACTTGATACTTGCCTATCTTTTTTCTTTATTAATGCGATCGCCTAGAAATCACGACTCACAGTACTAGCGAAGCGATCGCTTTGAGGATATAGATTCTTGATTAAGTCAATTCAGGCAAAAGATGCAGCCATTCAAGCCCTAAATGGTTCTAAATGAAGGCAAAGTGCGTTATAAAGGTTAATAAACATTGACAACAAGATAAAAAAGGTAGTTATTCAGAAGGTGATGCTTAGGATCGTGGATCAAATAACCTGTAATTTTCGGTTATTGTTTTGGTGTAGGACAAGAAACCTAAAACAAAGTTTGATATCTTATTAAATCCAAGATCCTTACTCTCTACGGTGTTAACTCTTTCCCGAAAATCGCCCTACACTGAACAGTTCAGTTATGTACTCGACTGTTTATTTTGAGTTATTGCGGTACATTTACTGATAGCCAAAATCAAATATACAAATTTCCAACTGCTAAAGATAGAAAGATCAATGCAATTTTAGTCAAGAAGTATAGATAGAATAAACTTGTGTTATCCCTAATGTTTAATCGCTAAAACCTATACATCTCATGGATTTTGCTAATTTTGCATCCCAGTTAAATGCTGGAACGATTTTACCAGAGGGAATCGTCATGATTACCCTCTTGGGGGTTTTGATTGTTGATTTGATTTTGGGACGGACATCTGCGCGCTGGATTGCATATCTAGCTACCCTCGGTTTAACAGCCGCGATTATTGCTCTATACTTCCAATGGGATACTACTACCCCCATTGCCTTTACTGGTAGCTTTAATGGTGATGACCTGAGTATTGTCTTTCGGGGGATTATCGCCCTGTCAGCAATGTCAACAATATTGATGTCAATTCGCTATGTTGAACAAAGTGGTACGCCTTTAGCCGAATTTATTGCCATTTTGATGACTGCGACTTTGGGAGGAATGTTTTTATCCGGCGCTAATGAGTTGGTGATGATTTTCATCTCTTTAGAAGCCTTGAGTATTTCCTCTTATTTGTTGACAGGTTATACAAAACGTGACCCTCGTTCCAATGAAGCAGCGTTGAAATACCTGTTAATTGGTGCTTCCAGTACAGCGGTGTTTTTGTACGGTGTCTCCCTGCTGTATGGGTTATCCGGTGGACAAACAGAACTAACTGCGATCGCTAATGGTATCGCCACAGCAAATGTTGGTCAATCTCTAGGTTTAGTAATTGCCCTGGTTTTCGTGATTGCGGGTATTGGTTTCAAAATCTCCGCTGCACCCTTTCACCAATGGACACCAGACGTTTATGAAGGCGCACCAACTCCAGTTATTGCCTTTTTATCCGTTGGTTCTAAAGCGGCAGGATTTGCCCTGGCTATCCGTCTCTTAACCACCGTTTTCCCTGTCGTGGCAGATGAGTGGAGATTTGTTTTCACCGCCCTTGCAGTGCTGAGTATGGTGTTGGGTAACGTTGTCGCCCTAGCCCAAACAAGCATGAAACGGATGTTAGCTTATTCATCTATTGCCCAAGCTGGGTTTGTGATGATTGGCTTAATTGCGGGAACAGATGCCGGCTATTCCAGTATGATTTTCTATCTACTGGTATACCTGTTTATGAACCTCTGCGGCTTTACCTGTGTGGTATTGTTCTCTCTGCGAACAGGAACAGACCAAATTTCTGAATACTCCGGTTTGTATCAAAAAGACCCACTTTTAACACTGGGCTTGAGTATCTCCCTGTTATCATTGGGTGGTATTCCCCCATTAGCCGGATTTTTCGGGAAGATTTACCTATTTTGGGCAGGTTGGCAAGCTGGTCTTTACTGGTTAGTTTTACTTGGTTTAGTTACCAGTGTGGTTTCCATCTATTACTACATTCGCGTAGTTAAGATGATGGTAGTCAAAGAACCCCAAGAAATGTCCGACGTGGTGAAGAATTATCCCCAAGTTCGTTGGGATTTACCAGGACTGAGACCTTTACAAGTGGGTTTGATAGTAACTTTAATAGCTACTACTATCTCTGGAATTTTATCCAATCCCTTGTTTACTTTGGCTAATAATTCTGTCACTAACACTCCCATGTTACAAGCAGCAAAAGTTGCGAGTACACAAGTTAGTGTGATTACAAATAAGGAGTTACAGGAATTGTAAGTTATTCCTAAATAATTGGTAATGGGTAATTGGTAATGAAGCTAGTCTTCAATATTCAATTACCCATTTTTATTATTAAACAGCAATAATACCAAATTTATGTGAAACTTCACAGAATCATGAAATTCATTAATTCATCCGTCTTTATCTGCGTTTATCTGCGTTTATCTGCGGTTAATAATTCTTTGTTTATTTGATTCTATACAGCTTCATTTTACAGCACTTCCCGGTGTTATGAGGTACATATCTAGCGGGCAAGATGCCCGCACTACAAAAGTTTCATGATTCAACTTTGTACCTCATAAGAGCGGAAACCGCTGTAATTGCATATTTGATGGGAATAATATAAGTTGTCAAAAATTGATACTGATACTAAGTAAGAAATATCCTAACTTGTCGCATAGACATAGGACTTGACACTTACAAGTATTTATGTAAAACTCTTTCGTGTATAGTCTTTAACTAAAAAGTGTTACAAGCTGTGACACATCCTATTGCCTTCAAACATCATTTTAATATCAATAATTAATTAAATCCATGAATACCATACTCAACTCTGCCCTGACGCTGACATACAATCAACTGAGCGACTTTTCAGGTTTAGACAATTTCTGGCAGGTTTTCGATACCGCTTTTGGTACACAATACAACCGCAGCGGTGCGGAAATTCTGCGTTTACAGTGGCTATCTGGTGATTTTAGTCAACTTCCACAAATTGAAATTATTGATAGTAGCATTCTTGGCAATGCTAATGGTGCTTATGCTAGTAGCACCAATAAGATTTATTTATCAGCTAATTTTGTCGCAACAGCTACACAAAAAACATTGGTTGATACGCTGTTAGAGGAAATTGGGCATTTTGTTGATGCTCAAATTAATCAAACAGACACCCCCGGAGATGAAGGAGCGATTTTTGCAGCGTTGGTACAGGGTGAAAGTCTTGATTCTGCGACTTTAAAGGCTTTGAAAGCAGAAGATGATCACGCTACGATTACGGTAAATGGGGAAGTTATTCAGGTAGAACAGCAGAATTTTACAGGAACTAACGGGAATGACACCATTGTAGGTACTTCTGGGGATGATACGATTAGCCCTTTGCGAGGAATAGACACAGTAGATGGAGGAGCAGGGGATGACCTACTAATCCTAGACTACTCTAGTAATAACTATAGTGGAGTTCAATATAGTTATTACGGATATTTAGCTTACTACAACAGCAGCAGCTGTGACCAAGTTACTTATAGCAATATCGAGCGCTTTCAAATTACAGGAACTGCTGTCGACGATAGTATCTACACAGGAAGTGGGAACGACAACATTGCAGGTGGTTTAGGTGATGATTACATTGATGGAGGAGATGGTAATAATACCATTGATGGAGGAGATGGAAATGATAATATCATCACAGGAAGTGGGAACGATAATATTACAGGTGGTTTAGGCAATGATACCATCACCACAGGAAGTGGGAACGACAATATCACAGGTGGTTTAGGTGATGACACCATTAATGCAGGCAATGGGGATGATATTCTCATAGGCGGTGCAGGGAATGACTATATCAATGCCGGGTTCGGAAACGACACCATTGATGGCGGAGACGGCGTTGATACACTAAATAAAGACTTTACGAACATTACGACCGGGATTACCTTTGATACTACTGGTGTCACCCCTATCGTCCCAACAGGAACAAGCGTCACTAACATAGAAGCGTTTGAACTAACTACAGGAGGTGGTAACGATACTATTAAACTGGCTGGAAGATTCAACGATAATCTGAATACAGGTGCTGGAAATGATACTATCACTCCTGGATTAGGAATAGACACAGTAGATGGAGGAGCAGGGGATGACCTACTAATCCTAGACTACTCTAGTAATAACTATGGTGGTATTTCAAGTCCTTGGTATAATGGTAGCTATGGATATTTCCAAGCGAACTACAATACCAGCAGCTATGACCAAGTTAGTTATAGCAATATCGAGCGCCTTCAAATCACAGGAACTGCTGTCGACGATAGTATCTACACAGGAAGTGGGAACGACAACATTGCAGGTGGTTTAGGTGATGATTACATTAGTGGAGGAGATGGTAATGATACCATTAATGGCGGTGCAGGGAACGATACCATTAATGCAGGTGATGGTAATGACAATATTGATGGTGTTAATGGAGCAAGTCTGACTCCTGGATTAGGAGAAAAAGACACTCTCACAGGTGGTACTGGGAGCGATCGCTTTATCTTAGGAAATGCTACCAAGGCTTATTATGATGATGGCAATACCCTAATTAATGGTAGTAACGACTATGCCGACATTACCGACTTCAACATTGCCGACGGAGATATTATTCAACTGCAAGGAACTAGTAGTAATTACCTTCTGGCTGTTGTCGGTGCAGACACTCAAATATTAATCAATAAACCCGGAACAGAACCAGATGAACTCATTGGTATAGTCCGAAATCGAACAGGTTTGAGTTTAAATGGCAGTAACTTTGCATACGTTTCTTTTGCCGC
>NZ_VIKZ01000055.1:0-30584 GCF_009711985.1 Dolichospermum sp. UHCC 0260
ACCACTGACAAATAACAACTAACAATTTATCTTCAAACGTCATGAATTCCGAATCTAAACTTTCTCAAACAGCCAATTCGTCTTTTTCAATGGACGATTTTGCCAAAGCACTGGAAAAACACGATTACCAATTTCAAAAAGGACAAGTTGTTCGTGGCAAAATATTCCAAGTTGACCACGACGGTGCTTATGTTGACATTGGTGGTAAATCGTCGGCGTTTCTTCCCCAAGAGGAGGCTTCTTTGAGAGCAGTAACTGATTTGTCGGAAATATTACCGATGGATGAGGAACTAGAGTTTTTAATTATTCGGGATCAGGATGCTGAAGGTCAAGTTACCATTTCCCGTAAGCAATTGGAAATGCGGCAGATTTGGGAAAAACTAGCAGAAATACAAGAGAATTCCCAAACTGTTCAAGTGCGGGTAACAGGTGTTAATAAAGGTGGTGTCACTGTTGATCTTTTTGGTTTACGAGGTTTTATTCCGCGATCGCACCTGTCCGAACGTGATAACCTAGATGCACTCAAAGGTCAAAGTCTCACTGTGGGTTTTTTAGAAATTAATCGGGAAACCAATAAACTCGTTCTTTCTCAACGTTTAGCGGCTCGTTCTAGCAACTTCAGCCTATTACAAATAGGTCAATTGGTAGAGGGAAAAATCACAGGCATCAAACCTTTTGGTGTATTTGTAGATTTTAATGGTGTCAGCGCCTTACTACACATCAAACAAGTTAGCCAAAAATTCATTGAATCTTTAGACAAAGTCTTTCAAATTGGTCAACCAATCAAAGCTGTAATTATTGATTTAGACGAAGGTAAAGGTCGAGTGGCGATTTCTACCAGAGTCTTGGAAAACCACCCTGGTGAAGTTGTGGAAAACTTTGCAGAAGTCATGGCTTCAGCCGAATCTCGTGCTAATCGTGCGGCTAATAAAACTGCTGAATAGGTAATTGGTAATTGGTAATTGGTGATTGGTAGTGCGGGCATCTTGCCCGCTATAATAATATTAGAGAACTCCACAAAAAAGATGATCCAGTTGAACGCAGATGAACGCAGATGAACGCAGATGAAGAGGGATAAATTAATTAATGGATTTCATGTTTCTGTGCAGCCTGATGTAAAATTGGTATAAGCTAAATATTAAAAAATCAGTCCGTAAAGAAATAAGATATAAAACTTCTATTTATGGATAATTTACCTGAAAATAAATCTAATTGCAATGCCGGTGGTGGTTTACCTGTTATCCAATACTGGATAGAAAAAACTCTGTCACCCCAAGGTTTACAATTATGGCAAACTCTCAATCATAAAAGTGCTTGTTTATCCTGTGCTTGGGGTACGGGTGGACAAAAGGGAGGCTTTGTAAATGAAGCGGGAGAATATTTACAACGTTGTGCTAAAAGTGTGGAAGCAATTGCAGCAGAATTGCAACCAGGAATTAAACAAGATTTTTTTCAAAAATATAATATTAGTGAATTACAACAACTGACTTCTCAAGAATGTGATGATTTAGGGAGACTTAGTTATCCTCTCATTCTCAAATCAGGTTCATCTCATTATCAACGCATTAGTTGGGAAGAAGTTTACCAAATTGCCACAATAGCTTTTCAACAACTACCAAAAAAGATTGCTAGTTATAGTTCTGGACGTTCTGCCAATGAAGCTGCTTATTTATTACAGTTATTAATGAGATCGCTTGGTAGTAATAATTTAGCAGATTGTTCTGATTTATGTCACGCTCCCTCAACCATCGGCTTAAAAAAAGTTTTCGGTTCAGGGACATCAATGGTAAGTTTAGAAGGCTTACAACATAGTGATTGTCTAGTTTTAATTGGTTCTAACGCACCGGCAAATCATCCGCGATTAATGAACGAATTAATCCAATTGCGGGCAAGAGGCGGTAAAGTAATTATTATTAACCCCCAAATTGAAATCGGTTTAGTTAAATTTGCCTCTCCTGCGTTTCCCGTCAAATCTTTACTCACAGGTGGTTCAGATATATCTTCTTTATATTTACAACCGATTCCTGGTAGTGATGTGGCGTTATTTGTGGGGTTGCAAAAATCTCTAATTGAACAGAATTTAATTAAAAGAGAATATCTCGCGTCTTCCACTAAAAACTGGCAACAAATTATAGATTATGCAGAAAATATATCTTGGGATAATATCACTAATACCTGCGGTTTATCTCAAGAAGAAATTACAGCCACAGCTTATCTAATTGGTAAATCAGAAAGTGTAGTATTTGCTTGGGCTATGGGAATCACCCAACAAGCCAACGGTGTAGATAATGTTTTTAGTATCGCAAATACAGCCTTAATTACAGGTAACGCTGGTAAAATTGGCGCAGGAACAATGCCCATTCGGGGACATTCCAACGTGCAAGGATTTGGTTCAATGGGTGTCACCGTCAATTTGCGCGAAGAAATCAAACAAGCATTATCAAAACTATTAGGAAAACCCGTCAGTGAAACTCCTGGTTATCATACCCGTGATTTAATAGCAGCAGCAGAATTAGGAAAGATCAATACTCTCTTTTGTTTAGGGGGAAATTTGTATGCAGCTAACCCCGATTTACAGCAAGCAAAACAGGCTTTATCGCAAATTGAAACCATTTTTTATGTAGCGACAAAACCGAATTTAGGACATTTTCACGGATTAGCAAAACAGCAAACTTTAATATTACCTGTTTTCAATCGGTTTGAAAATCCCCATAGGACGACAACGGAATCAGGTAATAATTTTGTCAGATTAAATGATGCAGGTAAAAGTCATTTACAACCAGATAATTCCGATTTGATTTCCGAAGTTGAATTAATTACAGAAATTGCTCATCGGTTACATGATGAAAATCCGATTAATTGGCGTAAATTACAAGATACAGTTTATGTCAGAGAATTAATTGCTAAAACTATTCCTGGTTATGACAAAATAGGTGAAATTGATCAAACTCAGGAAGAATTTACTATTACAGGGCGAATTTTTGAAGAACCAAAATTTCCCACTTCTGATGGTAAAGCGCAGATGTTTGTCACACCCTTACCCCAATTATCCTTACCGCATAAATCAGCTTTTGGTGTTGAGAAGAATCAATCAGGAATTGTCCTAATATTAGGAACAGGACGGAGTTATGGACAACATAATACAGTAGTTTATCGCAGTGAAGATAAATATCGCAATATGCCCCATCGTCATTGTATTTTAATGAATAGTTTGGATATTAAAAAAGCAGGATTTCAGGAACATCAACGAGTTACAGTTAAAGGAAATGCGGGAGAATTAGAGAATATTGAAATTATTTGTGGTGCAATTCGTGAAGGTGTAGCTTTCATGTTTTATCCTGAAACTAATGTTTTATTTAAAGCAGAAATTGATCCAAAAAGTGGGACACCTGCTTATAAAAGAGTTCCGGTTTTTGTGTTAAAATAATAATGTTAAAAGCTCCATTTTGATACTTGTCTTCAACTAATGTACAAATTGTAATTGTTGTCCGCTTGGTTTTGCCGATATATTCTCTACCACCAATATCTAAATAATCTACAATCCAATATTCAGGAACAGCTAATAGGAGCAATAAATTCATTAACTGTGATTAGTTTTAGGGCTGATTGTACCATTATTATTTTTTTTGCTGATTAAATAAAGATTATTCTGGCAATTAGAAACTGCAATTTCTTACTTATTTAGCAATCAGGTTAGATTAATAAATTAAACTTTCCAAACCTTTTTCCCGGACTAAATGCA
This sequence comes from Dolichospermum sp. UHCC 0260, assembly GCF_009711985.1. Lineage (NCBI taxonomy): Bacteria > Bacillati > Cyanobacteriota > Cyanophyceae > Nostocales > Aphanizomenonaceae > Dolichospermum > Dolichospermum sp. UHCC 0260. The sequence goes on from NZ_VIKZ01000055.1 coordinate 3,743, forward strand.
ATAATTTAAGAGCCGCGCCTGTAGGTCGTTTTTGCCCAATTTCCCATTTTTGAACAGTTGATGAACTGATGTTTAAAATAGCAGCAAACACAGATTGGCTGACATTAAATGATTCACGAAGTTGCTTAATTTGTTGAGGTTCTAGCGGTTCAATTGGCGGTAAACACAAGCTATCAAATTCGCGTAACGTAACTTGACTCATTACACCAGCCTTGTATAGTCCTATAGCAGTTTCGTGAACAGCCTCAAGAATTGCTGACTTTTTCTTCCTCATTACAGATTACCTCTATTAATTCATCTTTCAATTTTGCTGTTTCAAGAGCCTCTGCTGTTAAAGACAGCAGTTCTGATGACAGTTTTTTCAAGGCTTCTTTTTCATCCTGATCAATATTGCTACGCTCGTTTTTTGGAAACCCAAACACAAAAAACCAACTATCTCCCTTGTTAGTAGCAACCAATGTACGGAAACCAGCCCTCTTGCCCTTTCCAGAACGGGCAATGCGTTTTTTAAATAGTCCACCTCCTAGGTCCGCGTCGTAAAGACCTGCTGCCATTTCTGCAACAGCATTACAGAGACTAGAATCATTTAACTTCTGATCTTTTGCCCAACGGTTAAACCATCGGGTTTTGTAGATTGCCATATTAGTTTCCTTTAACTAAAGTATAGCACTTGGTACTATAATAGTCAATAATCAAAACTACCTATCCAAACAGATATGCTGATTTTACACAATCTTTACTCATAGCGACAAAAGCTGTTTTGATTGGATGCAACATGATAACCAGCAGAATATTAGAAATTAATCAGTAGAATTTAACCTTCAGAGTTGGTTAGCAATGGTATCATTCGAGTATTACAAAAAGTAAAGGGCAATTTTACTATGACCAAAGCACCTGTTGCTCCTGTGGTGCTAGTCATTCTAGATGGATGGGGCTACTGTGAGGAAACGCGAGGAAACGCAATTACCGCTGCCAAAACTCCGATTATGGACAGTTTATGGGCAGTCTATCCCCACACCCTCATTCGCACATCAGGAAAAGCCGTAGGGTTGCCAGAAGGACAAATGGGCAACTCGGAAGTTGGTCATTTGAACATTGGGGCTGGTCGAGTCGTACCCCAAGAACTGGTACGGATCTCAGATGCTGTAGAAGACGGTTCTTTAGCCGCAAACCCAGCCCTTGTCAAAATTTGCCAGGAAGTCCGTGCTGCTAATGGCAAGTTACATCTAGTGGGGCTTTGTTCTGATGGCGGGGTGCATTCCCATATTACCCATCTATTTGGACTACTTGACTTAGCGAAGGAACAGCAACTTTCACAAGTTTGTATCCACGCCATTACTGATGGTCGTGACACTAAACCGACAGATGCTATCAACGTCATTCAGCAGTTGGAAGACTATATAGATCAGGTTGGCATCGGTGAAATCACTACTATCAGTGGTCGCTATTATGCAATGGATCGTGATAACCGTTGGGATCGAGTCCAACGTGCCTACGATGTGATAACAACAGATAGTGCGGGCAATGGACTCACGGCTGTAGAGACATTGCAAGCAGCTTACGCTGAAGGTGTGACTGACGAGTTTGTTCTTCCCGTCCGTCTGCAACCAGGCGCGGTAGAATCTGGTGATGGGGTTATATTTTTCAATTTCCGCCCTGACCGGGCTAGAGAACTAACTCAAGCCTTTGTCAGCAACACTTTTAACGGTTTTGCAAGACAGCCAATTCAGCCGCTTTCCTTTGTAACTTTTACCCAGTATGATCCAGAATTACCTGTTTCTGTGGCTTTTGCGCCGCAAAATCTGAGTAATATTCTCGGTGAAGTTATCGCTAATCGTGGTTTAAAACAGTTTAGAACTGCGGAAACTGAAAAATATGCCCACGTTACCTACTTCTTTAACGGGGGACTAGAAGAACCCTGTGAGGGAGAAGACCGGGAATTAGTCAGTAGTCCTATGGTGGCGACTTATGATCAAGCCCCGGCGATGTCAGCACAAGCTGTGACGGATGTGGCGATCGCTGCCATGAGAAAGGGCATTTACTCCCTAGTCGTGATGAACTATGCTAACCCAGACATGGTAGGGCATACGGGGCAAATCCCCGCTACTGTGACAGCGATTGAAGCAGTAGATAAATGTTTAGGTCGTCTGATTGATGCTATTGGTAAAGCAGGTGGTACAGCAATTATTACTGCTGATCATGGCAATGCTGAGTATATGCTAGATGAAGGCGGTCATCCGTGGACAGCGCATACTACTAACCCAGTTCCGTTAATTTTGGTAGAAGGTGAAAAAGCCAAAATACCGGGATATGGAACAAATGTGGAATTAAGAAATGACGGCAAATTAGCCGATATTGCCCCAACTATTCTGGATATTTTACAGATATCCCAACCACAAGAAATGACAGGGCGATCATTACTTAAAGCCGCAGAATATGATTTACAACTAACTCGTACTCCTGTACAAATAGGTTTGTAAAATCGTAAAATGGTAGGGGTTTAGCAATGCTAAACCCTTACGAGATTGATAACTTCTTATAACCAACATTTCTAATATGGCAATTACTAACATCATCCAAGGCATTTGGGCATTTTCCGCTCTCGGTTTGATTATCCTCGTTTTGTTACATAGTCCTAAAGGTGACGGTATTGGCGCTATTGGTGGACAAGCACAATTATTTAGTAGTACCAAAAGTGCCGAAAATACTTTAAATCGAGTTACTTGGGCATTAGTTGTAGTTTTTCTGGGTTTAACTGTGGTTTTAAGTGCTAATTGGTTGCCTAAATAATTGAAACTGAAAATGGGAAAAATTACCCAAAATCAAAACTTTTGGCGAAGATTAATAGTTCGACACTTCGACAAGCTCAGTGCATCGCTTCGCTCACTACAAGCAGCAGTTCTGACTTTAGCAATAAGTACAGGACTGCTAGTTATTTTGAGTAACTTTCAAGTAAATGCTGGTGTGAGGGAACAGGAAAGAAACTCCCAATTTATCCAAAAAACTCATCCTTTACCAGCGACTCTGGCACAATGGCAAGATAAAACAAATAGTGGTGATTATTTTGATCAAATCAAATCTACGAAAGTTGGTTATTTGATTTGGTCAAGTTTTCCGGTAAAGGTGAAGATAGAAACACCAACAGATATTAATGAAAAGCAGTCACAAATATGGGTTAATAGTGTTTTCCAAGCTGTTCAGGAATGGAATATTTATTTACCTTTACAGGTAGTGGAAAAATCGGCTATTGCTGATATTACAATCTCCCGAAAAGCACCGCCTTTGCAACGTGAACCTAATGGTAAAATACTGCGGGCGCGTTCGGCTTTAACTACTTATGATTTATATACTGAAAATAATATTTTATCTCACCGGTTTACAATTCTGTTGAGTCCTAGTCAAACTGGTGATTATGTCTTATCAGCAGCCCGTCATGAACTTGGCCATGCTTTGGGAATTTGGGGTCATAGTCTTCTGCAAACTGATATTATGTATTTTTCTCAAGTTCGCAAACCGCCGTTTATTTCGATTAGAGATGTGAATACTTTGAAGAAGGTTTATGAACAGTCTACAAGTTTGGGGCAGAATTAAACTTAGCTCACGCAGAGACGCAGAGGCGCAAAGGTAAGACCAGTTGTGCTTATGCGATAAAGATAGTTCTTCCTCGTCGGTTCTATGATAACAAATTTTCTGGTCGGTGTCAATAGCTTTCACTCTATTATTGCGAGGCTGTGAAAATAACAAATAAATTTGATTTTCGACAGCCTCATGATTTAATTAAACTCGACGCAGATTCATGAGTTCTTGAGGAGAAGCAAGCATATCAATCGCTACGAAGAAGATTTGTCCTTCGGGATTGATTAAAAACCGCCAAGAAATATTCATACCAACTGTGACACCAAACCAAGGAGTTTGCACTACTCCTGTGATTTTCAGTTGCTTAGAACCGTCTGGTTGAACTTCGCAGATACCTTGTTGTGGCATCATGTTTAGTCCTTGTGCTTCTTCGCGCATATATTTAGCGATCGCTTCCCGACCCACAATGGGCTTTTGGAACGGTGGTTGTAGCGCACCGTCAGTAGTGAATAGCGCGATCGCAGTATCAAATTTATCTGCATTCATGGCTTCAATGTAGCCTAAGACAGCGGGTTCTGTAATGCCGTCAATTTTCACTGAAGATATAACAGGGGTTGTGCGTTGGAAAGCAGGTTCTGCACCTGCTTTAGGATAACTACTAGGACCAAGGTCAGAAGTATCAAACCCCATATCTACTACAGTATTCCGCAATACGGTGATTTGCTGACCTTGATCAAGTTTTTGTGTGGCTTCTAATACAAATTTTACACCAGGAGACATTTGATAACCAACGGGGACAGGAGTGATGATTCCCTGTTTCATCAATTCTCCTAACTCGAACCAGAAAGCGAGTTTGGTGTTGACGCTAAAGAAACCATAGGAACGGCTAATAGGAGTATCAGCACGGCTGGCTAAATCCCGCATGACTTTGGTTTGCTCTTCACGAGACATTTGCTTAATTTGGGTCAGCAAACTTTCAGCTAGTTGCAAGCGTGCTACTCCAGGTGCGGCAGGAGTAATGGTTTTACCCATTTCGGTGTAAGCATACCAAAGATATGCTAATTGATCATCAACGTTAAGTTGATCGAACAATGCTATAGTTGCGGGAATAGGGCTAGGAAGTTGAGTATTAGAAAAAATAGTTTGAGCGGACTGGATAGTTAAAGCCACAGTCGGAATCTCCAAGATTATGTGTTAATTAGTCGCTGTGAAGACTTAAGCTAAAAATGTTTATGATGAACTTATGTCTTATGTAAAATAATGTAATAAAAATCTTAATTTTTGTAAAGAATAGAAATTGCGAATTGACAAAATGGATTAAATATGGTAGATAGGTTGGCGTTGAAAATTGTCGTCATAGCACTAGGCAAGAGGCAATACTTCAACTTCGCTCAGTAACCAGAGGCAAGAGTAAAGAAGTTTTCAGCGATTTTACATTTCTTTACACAGTTTGGTTTTATTGTGTTCACCTACTTATTCAATTCTGAATAAATAGACAATAAAAATCTTCCTCATCCAGAAATAGAGAGAAAGATTTATTGGTTATAGCTGTTGAAAATACGCTAAATACCCCAACTCAGTGTTAAAGGACGTTGTGCAAGAACTTGGCTATAAAGCTCTTCTAATTGGGTGATGTTATCATTCAGGGTATAGCGTTCTAATACTCGCTTTCTGGCTTTTTCTCCCAACAATGTGGTTAACTCTGGATGATCTTGAAATAGTGGTAAGAGGGTTTTTAACTGCGATCGCACACTGCTTGTATTAATTGCCACACCAGCGCCCTTTTCTAAAACTTCTCCATCTGCACCAACATCAGTAGCCAAACAAGCTAAACCACAGGACATTGCCTCTAATAGAGACAAGGATAAACCCTCTACCAAAGAAGGTAAAATAAATACATCAGAACCCCGTAAAATTTCGATGCGGCGATCTTCATCAGCGATGAAACCTAACCAGATGATGCCATATTCTCGTCCATAAAATGATTCTAGAGAAGGCTTTAATGGACCATCTCCCACAATCAATAATTTGGTATTAACGCCCATATGTGATTGTTTCCAAGCACGTAAGAGAGATTCAACGTTTTTCTCTTGAGCGATTCTCCCTTGATAAACAAACAAACGTTCAGCGCCAAATTCAGCTTTCACATGAGAAACACCGGGAGAATACTTAACAGGATCTACACCGTTAGGTATAACAGCAATCTTTTTTTCCCTCACACCCATACCTGATAACAATTCCCGCTGAATTTGGGAAAAGATAATTACCCGATCATAATGATCCAAAAAAGGAGCGTAAAGTTGATAAGCTAAAAGTTGGGTACTCGATATTAATTTTGCACCCTTACCTGCAAATGGAGTGTGGAAAGTGGCAATTAGGGGCAAATTTAATTCTTCACAAATTTCTGGTAGAACAAAGTCCAAAGTTGATAAAGTCAGAGAAGCGTGAACTATATCCGGCTTAATTTCCCGCAAAGAATCTTTCAAAACCTTAGTTGCTTTGAAAGAGGGAATTGTATAAACCTGGGACTTGTAAATAAATGGCAAAGGAACTTCCTGAAAATTAGGCCAATTGTCAGTTGTCGCTTCTTCTTGGGCAAAGTGTAGAAAACTAACCTCATGTCCCCTGTCTAGGAGTCCGTTGGTAATTTCTCGACTGTAGGTGACGTTACCGCAAAAGGGTGTTTTTTTTCCAATCCAAGCTATACGCATTCTTAGGTTATCTATAAAAAAAGCGAGGGTAAAATATACTGTTTTTATTATGAAGTTGTTATAGCTGAATTTTTGATATTCACAAAAACTCAGATATCTCTAACTTTTAAACCTAAATAATCTTGGTAATTAAAAAGTCAATAAATGGATTTATTGATGATGCTCATAATTTATAAATCTTTTAACTTGATTACAAATTAATATGCTGATTATTTAGTTTATCCCCAGCAAGTATTTTGCATCTTGCTGGATTAAGTTTAGCACAAAACCCAACAGTTTGATGCAGTTTTTGGCTATTTGCCATTTGAGGATTCACCAGAATTATACCAGGTAAACAGACCGCCAATTAAGACAATGGCAGCTAAGGTAAAAAATACTGCTTTTAAGCCGATAAAAGTTTCCGCTACACCAGCTAAAGCCAGAGGTAGAGAAAGGGCAATATTAATCACATTATTTTGCAGCCCAAATACCTTACCTCGCATATCTGGGGGTGTTTCGGTTTGGATTGCAGTTTGCATGGGGATACCCACCAAAGCCCCAAATACTCCCACTAGGGCAATGAAGAGCAGCACAGGCAAGAGTTGGGTTGTAAACAATGATAAACCAATTAAAGATGCTGCCATACCTAGACAACCCCAAAAACTGAGTTGTTTATAGGAAAAGCGTTGTCCAAATTGTCCGAGAATTGTCGCCCCAAGCGCCACACCCACACCAGCAGATGCTAATAAAAAGCCGAATTGAGAGGCTTTCATATTCGGAATAATTTCTGCCATGCGAACTGCAAGCACAGTCAGGGCTGCAAAGACAGAAAATAAGATAATTAGTTGTAATAAAGCATTGCGGATACGATGATTTTCTTGGAGATAACGTAACCCGTCGCGCAAGTCCGAGAAAACATGGGGAAATTCTGTTTCTGGGGGATGAGGTTTTTCGTTAGTTTGGAGTAAGAATAATATTAACCCAGCGATCGCATAACTGCCACCCACCAGAATTTCCTTACCCAATCCCCCACTACCACCTAATTGCATCCACAGTCCATCTGCTAAGGCTAAAACTGGTTCTCCTACGGCAAAACCGACAATTACCGAAGCCATCATTGTCGTAGTGTAGAGAGAATTAGCCGAAAGCAAATCCTGTTCTTTCACTATTAAAGGAATAGCCGATTGTTCTGCCGGTGCGAAAAATTGTGTTAAGGTAGAAACCAAAAAAGTCACACCTAAAATAATCAAAAAACCCACGGGTAAAACTCCCACAGGCTGCCAATCATGGGTTAACCATAACAGCGAAGGAATGAGCAATACCAGAATCCCGCGCCAAATATTTGATGCTACCAAAACAACTTTTTTTGACCAACGATCTACAAAAACTCCAGCTACAGAACCAAATAATACGGCGGGAATAGTAAACGCCATCATTAAAGCGGAAACCCAACCACTAATACTTTGATCACTAGCTTGAAACTGACTATTAATCAAAGCAATCATCAATACTAAATAAACCTTATCAGCTAATTGACAGAAAACTTGACCTGCCCAAAGAGCGAGAAAATTCGGATTTTTCAATACAGGTAAAAAACCCACCTGTTGATTATTTTCCGAATCTGCACCTCCCGAACCAGCATCTATTAATGGTAGTGTTTCCGGTGTTAATTCCGTTGTAGTTGGGACATTTTCTGAAACACCATTAATTTTGCCATTTGTCTGCGGAATTTTTGATGGTTTGGGGATATCAGTCAAGGGAATTTCTGATGTGCAATTCCCATTTTCAGAAACATCCTTGAGTGACATTTCTGGACTATGAATATGACTAACTTTAGGGGAAGAAGCAACATTATGATCTGATGCTTTATGCTTTTTTTTAGCGTCGCTAGGTGAGTGAGTTCGGCCTTTTTTATCTAAATCAGACGATTGCATCATGGTTGGTGGCAAAATAGGAGTCAATCAAAGTGGCAGAGCGAATAGGTTGTCCTAAATGATACTGGACATACTGGCGCAAAATTTGCTCAACAGCTAACCATCCAGAATCTGAAGCTGCATCTATTTGTATTATCTCTGTTTCCGACAGATATTGAAGCATAACCAGTTGTTTCCCATTCAAGCGACGAGAAATAATTGGTAACTCCTGCTGATGAAAAACTGTTTCATAGCTAGGGTTAGAGGCACAGGATTGGGGATTGGGAACACTTTTCTGTGTTGTTTCCTGCATTTCCCTATTTTCCCGGTTTTCCTGCTCTATTTCTGTTCGCAAGCTTTTCCAAGCATCTAAACAAATTATCCCACCAGAAGGAATACTAAATCCCACTTGCCAATGGGGATTTGTCCAGTCTGGAGTTAAAAGCCGTTGGGTTAAGCAACAGGATTCTACTTGTGGGGTCAGTCCTGCTAAGGCTAAAAGCTGAAATACACCTTGGACTAAATGGGCAACTACACATTTTATTTCAGTTTTGGGTATATCATTTAGGCGTTGAAGATGTTCATTAAATAACTCATAAAGTTCTGTTTGGGGTAGTTCGCTTAACGCTTGACATAAGACTATTTCCGCTAAATATTGACTAGCAGCTAATTTACCTAAATCTTTAGATAAACCGGGATAAGTTTTTATAGTTTCAGCTTGAGTAATTCTATCGAGATTTCTACCTTGGGAAATTAGTAATTCATTGATGACAAACATCCCCATTCTCCCCCCCAAGCTGGAGTTTTGTTTCCGCGCTCCCGTAGCAACTGCCCGAATTAACCCAAATTCTTGAGTTAGAATTGTGACTATTTTATCTGATTCCCCCAGTGGTTGCGCTTTGAGATTAATACCAGTTGCTTTATAGGTTTTACTCATTTTTAATCCGTTGTCAGTTGTTAGTGGTCAGTTGTCAGTGGCAAAATAGACAGATCTGAAAATTAAATATACGTTTCTCAGAACCCTTGTAGAGTAGAGACGTTCCATGGAACGTCTCTACATTCTTTTCCAACAGGTGTCTAAACTGACAAAGAACAACTGACTACTCACTCTTTTCTTTTTCTGGGTTATGGCGTTGACGAAGTAAATCCACACCGCGAGATGTACCTAATCTAGTCGCACCAGCCATAATTAAATCTAAGGCATCGTTGTGAGTGCGAATGCCTCCTGATGCTTTGATGCCTACCCTATCTTTTGCTATTTCTTTCAAAAGCTTAACATCTGCTACAGTTGCGCCACCATTCCAACCTGTACTGGTTTTTAAGAATGCAGCACCAGCATCCATAGCTAGTTCCGCAGCGATTTGTTTCTCTGTATCCGTCAGAAGGCTAGTTTCTAAAATTACCTTCACAGGTTGTCCGGCTTCTTCGCAAATTGTGGCAATTTCCCAGTGAACTTCCTCGGTTTTTCCGGCTTTTAACCAGCCTATGTTAATGACTACATCTAACTCAGTAGCGCCATTGTCTACTGCTTCTTTGGCTTCATATAACTTCACGGCTGAAGTATTTGCACCATTGGGAAAACCAATGACTGTACAAACTTGAGGATTTTTTTTATACAGTAGTTCTGCTACTTGCTTGACATAACAGGGATTCACACATACCGCTGCAAAGTTATATCTATATGCTTCGTCGCACCATTGACTAATCTGCTCTGGGGTGGCAATTGGTAATAGCAGAGAGTGGTCAATAAATGGCGCAATATCAATGTTTGGATAGTCTGCTGCCATCGTTTTTGCTTTTGGTGTAGAGTTTATTAAACTTGATGAAAATTAAAGTATTTCTTATATATTAAACCACAATACCCCCAGATCCCCGACTTCTCAAAGAAGTCGGGGATCTTAATCTTGCGAACCAGTGTTTAAAAAGTCAAGAATAGTTTGCGCTAAGGCTTTTGAGGCTAAGTATGGAACTCCATTTCCAACGGTTTTAAACATATTTGTAAGTGACATATTTTCTGGAAGTGAAAAATCTTCAGGTAAGGATTGAATTGCTAAAGCTTCCGCTACAGAAATACGTCTAATTTTGTAAGGATGTAAATGGACTTCATTATTACCATAGCAAGCTGTGGGAGAATAACGCCACCGGTGCAGACGTTTAAATGATTTTTTGGAATCATCTCCTTCGTCAATAGTAGCAAATTTAATTTTACCTGCTCTTGGTTGAAAATGATGTTTAGCATTGGGATGGTTAAGAACGTGATTTTTTCTAAACCAATATTCAACGGTTAGTTGTTGAGGAATATTTTCAGGACAAGGAATTATAGAATCTTCTTGAAATGGTTCGCACTTATTCCAAGGATAAGTAAATACTTGATCTTGAGGATATAAAATATATTTTTCCCAAGGAAAGATAAATTCATCTTTGATTTTCATGTCTTTGAGAAAATTATCTTTAAAACCTATTAAAATAATTCTCTCTCTATCTTGAGGGACACCATATTCAATGGAATTAATTAACTTTTCTGTTAAAACATAACCTGCTTGTTGTAATTTTATTTTTAGTTCTTCAAAAAATAAACGGTGTTTTGTGGTTCTCCACAAACCTTTAACATTTTCAAATAAAAAGAAATCTGGTAAATTTTGACAAATTAATTCAATATAAGCAGATGAGAGTTTACCATTATCGCCTAAATGTCCTTTGTTTTTGCCACCAACAGAAAAATCAGGACAGGGTGGACCACCAATAAAGCCGATTATATTATTTGATTTACGGGAATTTTTGACTAATTCATTTAATCGTTGTGCTGGTGTTCCTGTTATTAATTTACTTACGTCTGCGGCTTCTCCTTCATGATATCCATATTCAGGTTCGGGGAGGTTGAGTTTTTCCCGTGAATAGCGATATGCGGACATGAATGGGGGGAAGATTTCGTTGATATAAGTGATGTTATAGCCGCTAGTTTCAAAGCCTAAATCGAGGAATCCTGAGCCGGAGAAGAAGGAGAAAATAGTGGGATGATTGATCACTGACATAATATACTATTTAAGGAAAATTTTATTTAATTATTGCTAGTATAACTTATATTAGTTATTCGTTAATATCATTTTTGTGAAAAAAATAAATTTATGTTTGTTATATTCTAAAATTATTCTGCCAGGGAATTAATTCCCTGTCTAATAGCTAAAGTCTACTAAAGTAGACTAAAAATTGATTTTCAGTCCACTTGAGTGGACTTTGGCTATTAGCCTGCGATTTTAATCGTAGGCGGTTTAGTTACGTAGTGAAAAATTTGCATCTTGCCATTAATCAATATATTCTATATTGTGTAATCATCTGAATCATAACCAAAATGTATAAACTACAAAGAATATTCAGCGGATTTATATTATTATCGGTACAAGTAGTATCTGGGATAATTAATTCAATTCTTGATATTAAATACTTTTACCAAAAGCGTTTAGCATTGGCAAAATATCAAGAAATTCTCAATTGGGTGAAAACTCAAAATCTCCCCTTAGATACTAGCGAAGCCTTGAAATTACCTGATCATCTAGCAAATATCAGTCATGATGGGTTAGTTCAAGTCCTGCATACATCAGAAGATAAATACTGTGTAGTAATCATGATTAAGTATGCTATAACTACAACACAACAAGTTAAAGGTATATTTGCCTGTGATTTCCCCTTAACTCCCAGATATTTGACGAAAATTCCTGATATTTGTCACCGGATTAATATGTTAGGAGAATACCAAAAGCCATACAAAGTAGCTTGGGCGTTTACAAATCTTGAAGTTGACAAGCAATATAATGATTGTTTATTTGCAGTTCATTGTCATTTGAACTAATTAGCCTATAATCAGAAGCATATATTTACTCTGACTAAATTTATATCTAAAAATATACCAATCACTAGATGCTTTATACTTAGGTAGACTTCACTATAATTTAAAGCATATTTTTAGGGAATGGTGAACTATAATCTGATGTGCAGTTAAATAAATTAAAAATATACTGGATAAAATATTTAGTTAGACTCAGATAAAACAATACTATATTGATTGCGGTGGGATGAAAAATCCAATTTATTAGTAATTTAGGACTGATTGTTGAGTATTAACTGGCTATAACTTGAGTTGAATAGAGTGCAAACTACATGAGTCAAGGTTTTTTACAAATTGCTTTAACGCTGTGTATTGTCGTATTCATTACGCCCATACTAGGAAAATACATAGCCCGCGTTTTCTTGGGAGAAAGGACAATCCTTGATCCTGTTATGAAGCCAATAGAGGCAATAATTTATATTTTAGGGGGTGTGGGTAAAAAAAATGATATGACGGGTTGGCAGTATATCCGCGCCTTACTATGTAGCAATTTAGTAATGGGTGTGGTAGTTTATGCCCTTCTCTATTATCAGAAATTTCTGCCCTGGAATCCCAATGAACTGGGACGAATGAGATGGGATTTATTACTACATACCACAATTTCCTTCCTGACCAATACCGACCAACAACATTACGCCACAGAAAATACCTTTAGTTATTTTAGCCAAACATCGGCTTTAGGTTTTTTGATGTTTACCTCAGCGGCTAGTGGTTTAGTAGTGGGAATTGCCTTTATCCGAGGATTAACAGGGAGAAAACTGGGGAATTTTTATGTAGATTTTACCCAGGCTATCACTAGGATATTATTACCTTTATCTATTGTGGGGGCGATCGCTCTAATTATCTGCGGTGTACCCCAAACCTTAGCCAAAACCCTAGTAGTAGAAACCTTAGAAGGCAGAATTCAGTATATAGCTAGAGGTCCAGTAGCATCCTGGGAGATTATAAAGATGTTAGGGGAAAATGGTGGTGGATTTTTTGCAGCTAACTCCGCGCACCCGTTTGAAAATCCCAATGGCGCTTCCAACTTAATCGAAATCATCGCCATGTTGGCCATTCCCACATCCTTAATTTACACCTACGGAATATTTGCCAACAACCTCAAACAAGCCTGGCTACTATATTGGATGGTGTTTATCATCTTTGTCGTTCTCATTGGCGTTACAGCCACAGGAGAATTACAAGGAAATCCTCTGATTAATAATGCTTTGAGATTAGAATTACCCAATCTAGAAGGCAAAGAAGTCCGATTTGACTGGGCGCAAACCGCATTATGGGCAATTACAACTACCGCCACCATGTGCGGTGCTGTCAACGGAATGCACGATTCCCTCATGCCTAATGGCACATTTTCCACCTTATTCAACCTATTTTTACAAATAATTTGGGGAGGACAGGGAATAGGAACCGCTTATCTCTTCATTTATCTGATTCTGACCGTCTTTATCACTGGGTTAATGGTAGGGCGCACACCGGAAATTTTTGGCCGCAAAATTGAAAAACGAGAAATTGTCCTGGCTAGTGTAGTGTTGTTAATTCACCCGATGATGGTTTTAATTCCCAGTGCTGTAGCTTTAGCTTATCCTATATCTTTGTCAGGAATTAGTAACCCAGGTTTTCATGGGATTTCCCAAGTAGTTTATGAATACGCCTCAGCCGCAGCTAATAATGGTTCTGGCTTAGAGGGATTAAATGACGGGACGTTATGGTGGAATTTAAGTACAACTGTCAGTATTTTTGCAGGACGTTATCTACCAATTATTGCCCTGCTCCTTTTAGCTGATAGTATGTCTGAAAAACAAGTAGTCTGTGAAAGCCGGGGAACTTTGAAAACTGATTCTTTGCTATTCACTGGGATTACCGCAGGTGTCACCCTAATTTTAGGAATCCTGACATTTTTCCCAGTTTTAGCTTTAGGACCAATCGCCGAAGGTTTTAAACTCGCTGCTGGTAGTTAGAAAAAATGAGGTGATAAGGGGAATATTTCTTTTAATCACCCATTATCAATTATCAATTATCAATTATCAATATATGAACTCAAACGGAAATAACTCTAATTCTAAAACACCCCGTCCTCGTTATCGCCGTAAGAAACTTAGGAAAACGCGAGTAACTAACAAAGGACTGTATTTTCGGGCAATAGGCGATGCTTTTAGGAAACTGTATCCCCAATATGCCATTAAAAATCCGGTAATGTTTTTGGTATGGATAGGAACAATTATTACTCTCTTCCTAACCATTTATCCCGAATTATTTGGACCAACAAATCAAAAAAATCCCTATCTGTTTAATGGGCTATTAACAGGAATTTTATTTTTCACAGTTCTATTTAGCAACTTTGCTGAAGCCGTAGCGGAGGGACGAGGTAAAGCCCAAGCTGACACTTTACGTTCCACGCAGTCAGCCACCAGCGCCAAAACTATCAGCGTTAACGGCACAATTACAGAAGTTCCCTCTGGCAGTTTGAAACAGGGCGATACTATATACGTCGTTTCCGGTGATATTATTCCCGCAGACGGTGAAGTAATCATGGGTGTCGCGTCTGTGGATGAATCAGCGATTACAGGCGAATCTGCCCCAGTTCTCAAAGAATTTGGTTCAGATGTTGCTAGTTCAGTTACAGGTGGTACACGCATCCTTTCCGATGAGTTGATTATTCGCGTCACGGCTGAACCAGGTAAAGGCTTTATTGACCGGATGATTGCCTTAGTGGAAGGAGCAGAACGCACTAAAACACCCAATGAAATTGCTTTAACAGTATTATTAGCGGTTCTGAGTTTAGTATTTTTATTCGTAGTAGCAACCCTGCCCGCCTTTGCCTACTATGTGAATAGTCCTGTTAGTGTGCCGGTTCTCATTGCTCTCCTGGTAGCACTTATACCCACAACTATCGGCGGTTTGCTGAGTACCATCGGCATTGCCGGCATGGATAGAGTGGCACAATTTAACGTCATTGCCACTTCTGGCAGGGCAATAGAAGCCTGTGGAGACATCAATACTCTCGTTCTTGACAAAACCGGGACAATCACCCTTGGCAATCGTTTAGCAGAAGAGTTTATTCCTATCAATGGCCACTCAATCACAGAAATTGCGAATGTGGCTTTGGCAGCTAGTATCTTTGACGATACTCCCGAAGGTAAATCTATTGTCCGACTGGCAGAAAAGTTAGGTGCAAATTTTGATTTAGACCGCAAACGAGCACAGGGGGTAGAATTTTCGGCAAAAACCCGCATGAGTGGCACTAATTTACCTGGTGGTAGGGAAGTGCGGAAGGGCGCAGTAGGAGCAATTAAAGGCTTTGTCCTCTCTCGTCATGGACAGGATACCCCGGAATTAGATGTTGCTTATGAACAAGTTTCTCATCAAGGCGGTACACCTTTAGCCGTATGTCTCGATCATGAAATTTACGGTGTTATCTATCTCAAAGATATTGTGAAACCTGGTATCCGCGAACGATTTGACCAACTCCGACGCATGGGAGTCAGGACAATCATGCTCACGGGAGATAACCGAATTACTGCTTCTGTGATTGCTAAGGAAGCTGGAGTAGATGAATTTATTGCTGAAGCGACACCAGAAGATAAAATCAGTGTGATTCAACGGGAACAGGCTGAGGGTAAAATTGTAGCGATGACGGGGGATGGAACTAATGATGCTCCAGCTTTAGCACAGGCTAATGTAGGTGTGGCAATGAATACGGGAACGCAAGCAGCTAAGGAAGCGGCTAATATGGTGGATTTAGATTCTGATCCCACCAAATTAATTGATATTGTGAGTATTGGTAAGCAATTGTTAATTACTCGTGGGGCATTGACAACGTTTTCTATTGCTAATGATATTGCTAAATATTTTGCGATTATTCCGGTACTTTTCACTGCTGCTAATTTAGAAAGCTTGAATATCATGAACTTGAGTAGCGTTAATTCGGCTATTCTTTCGGCATTGATTTACAATGCTTTAATTATTCCGGCTTTGATTCCTCTAGCATTAAAAGGTATTCAGTTTCGACCTTTGACTGCTAATCAACTTCTGCAACGGAATATTTTAATTTATGGCTTAGGTGGGGTAATTGCTCCATTTATTGCGATTAAATTCATAGATATGATGATTACGTCTGTGGGTTTAGCGTAAACAATTAAATCAATAGGTAATTTTGGTAATTCTTGCCTTTTGCCTTTTGCCTTGCTATAACGACAATTTTTAACGCCAACCTACTTAAATGTTGTTTTACATAAAGGGAACGGTAGAGCCATAATTCACAAATTAAAATAAAATTCAAGATTAAATTATGTCTATTATTCGAGAAATTATCAAAGCAGTGAGAATAACTTTAGTAATGTGGTTATTAACCGCAATTATATATCCTCTTTTTGTGTTGTTAGTAGGTCAGTCAATTTTCCCAGTTTCAGCTAATGGTAGCATGATGTTAAATGTCAGAGATCAACCTATTGGTTCAAGTTTGATTAGTCAAGGATTTACATCAGACCGTTATTTTCATGGTCGTCCGAGTGCTGTTAAATATAGCCAAGGTAGAAAAGCTCAACCGACTGGTATCTCTGGAGGCAGTAATCTTGCTCCGACCAATCCAGCACTCAAGGAACGGATTCTCAAGCAAGCAGAAGAATTTCAGAATGAGAATAAACAACCTGTGGCCGATTTGATTTATACATCAGGTTCTGGTTTAGATCCCCATATTTCTTTGAAAGCAGCACGACAACAGATAGAAAGGGTAGCACAAGCGCGGGGGATTAGGGAGGATGACATCATTCCGTTAATTAGTAAGTATATTGATGGGAGATTTTTAGGCGTTTTTGGGGAACCAGGGGTAAATATTTTACGCTTAAATTATGCTCTGGATTTGCAAGATATGAATCGTCAGCAAAATTAGTTAGTTATACTTTATAAGGTCATAACTTGCGTTTTTAGATCCATATACCCTTTTTGTTTTGACATGGGTAATGGGATCAATTACACTACGATCGCAAATCCATAAGAGTATTTGAGTCAATGCAACGGACTCGCGTAATTGGTTTAATGAGTGGTACGTCTGTAGATGGGATAGATACCGCTTTAGTCGAAATTTCTGGCAGAGAGTTGGATCTGAAGGTGAAATTACTCGCCGGGGAAACATATCCCTACCCCCCGCAACTCAGAGAACATATTTTAGAGCTTGGGGCTGGTACTGCTGTATCCATAGCCGAATTAGCAGCAATAGATGATGCCATCGCTCGGAATTTTGCTGAAGCTGCTCAACATATTCAAATTGGTCATCAAGGAGCTACCTTGATTGGTTCTCATGGTCAAACTGTTTATCATCGTCCACCCCAGGGATTAGGAGAACTAGGTTATAGTTGCCAACTAGGTCGGGGGGCGTTGATAGCCCATCTCACTGGTATTAATACTATAAGTAATTTCCGAACGGCAGATATAGCTGCTTATGGTCATGGTGCGCCCCTTGTTCCGAAAATAGATGCCTATTTACTCAGTCATCCCCAGGAAGAGCGTTGTATCCAAAATATTGGTGGTATTGGTAATGTCACTTGTCTCCCCGCCCGTAGTGATGATTGGTTGTCGCAAATTCGCGGTTGGGATACAGGCCCAGGTAATAGCCTATTGGATTTAGCTGTGCAACATTTTACAAATGGGGCTAAAAGCTATGATGAAAATGGTGATTGGGCAGCTAGTGGTACACCCTGTTACCCCTTAGTAGAACAATGGCTCAGTCACGAATATTTCCATTTACCACCGCCTAAATCGACTGGACGGGAGTTGTTTGGTGTCACTTACTTGCATGATTGTTTAGAGAATGCCCAAGCCTACCAACTCAATTCCGCAGACTTTTTAGCAACCATTACAGAATTGACAGCAGCTTCTATTGTTTATAGTTATGACACTTTTCTCCCCAGAAGACCACATCGGGTATTATTATGTGGTGGTGGTAGTCGCAATATTTACTTAAAAAATCGGCTAGAGTTACTGTTAGGGAATGTTCCAGTTTCAACTACAGATGAGTTTGGCTTAAGTGCGGCTTTTAAAGAAGCGATCGCCTTTGCCGTTTTAGCATACTGGCGGAACATCGGTATTCCTGGTAATTTACCCGCCGTTACAGGAGCATCTCAAGAGATGCTTTTAGGGGAAATTCACGGTAAATATAGCTAATTAACCCTAAATTTGCCACACTTCCTCTTAAAATAAGTAGGTTAGCATTGAAAATCGTCGTTATGGCACTAGGCAAGAGGCAAGAGGCAAGAGGCAAGAGTGGGGAAGTTAGAAGGAAGTTAGAAGAAAACCAACATCCCCAGCTTTTTTTCCTATTGAGAAATGAGTCCCAAAAGCAGAGTTAATAGTAAATAACTCTATGCCATATTCGCACCTGAGTCTAGACCCCAGCTATGTTTAAGCATTTCTTGATAAGTTGCTTCACGCACAACCATCTGCTCATAAAGCTTGACTAAAAAATCTTGAGCTTGTTCGTGGCTCATGTGTTGGACTTGTGTGGCAAAGGAGCGAATGCTAAATTGCTGTTCCAAAGATAGTTCAGTTCCTTGATTCATAAAACCTCGCGGTAAGTGGGAAACTCAGCGTCTTTAGACCTGAGAGGGAAGCGACACTATGGCTTACGCCACGCTTCGCTATCGACAAGCTCAGTGACCGCAGGAGCGGTTAAAACCGCTGTGGATGTTAAAATTGAAACCAGATTTTTGATTGGAATCTGGAAACCAACTCCCATTTCTGGGGTAATGTTAGCCTTGACCTGTTATAAGAGCTTGTTAGGCTGAAAGCACTGTTCCAGTGACCTTAGAACTGTTTAACTTACAGCGACAGAGCGGGAAACTGGCTACGCATTTCGAGGTGTCGTGACTCAAATAACGGCTACCCTTAGACTCCCTTCGACTTCGCTCAGGGCAAGCCGCTTAGGGTGGTCTGGTCAGTACAGCTTGCAAGAAATTGCAAGCTCAGTCCCTTTAGGGCTGGGTTACTGACAATCAACTCCAAAACAAACAACGTGTAAAATCGAAATTGATCACAGAATTGAAAACTTGGAAGTTAGCGGTTAAAAGTAAAATCGGCTTTTGCTGATTACTTAAATTCTTTACTTCCTTTGATTGCAATCTGCTTAATTACGTCAAATTCCTAATAAGCAATTCCTGGGCTAGATTTTGCCTGACATTTATTTCTCTATATTAAGAAAGATAACAAGTGTTTGACAATTTGCCCATCTTTTTGAATTTATTTTTTCTGAGGTATGAATTGGTAATGAATCTACTGGTATAGGAATCAACTCCACTGAAAGCGGGGTTGTCCAAATTGGCATAGTTTAATTTTGGTGAAGATTCTTTAAGTAGCAGTAGTTATGGAGTGAGAAATCGAGAGGAAGACCAGTTTGATACTTGGTTTTTATCTAGATTCTCTGATTTATTAACCCTTTATTTGCTGTTTATTTAAGACACACTACAAAGTAGGATATGTCAATTGTGGAAATTATAGAAATTTAAGCTCCTGTGGTAATTTCTGGAGATTAAAAATATTTTTATCAAATTGTTAATATAAAAAATGCTCAATTTGAACAAATCGTTAAGTATATTTACTTTTTTTAGGGAACAGGGAACAGGGAACAGGGAACAGGGAACAGGAAACAGGGAACAGGGAGCAGGGAGCAGGGAGCAGGGAGCAGGGAGCAGGGAACAGGGAGCAGGGAACAGGGAGCAGGGGAGAAATTCCATTCTCTATTCTTCAATTTCTTTCTCCTGAACTCCTGAACTCCTGACTCCTGACTCCTGACTCCTGACTCCTATTAGGTTTCTACAGACACAAGGACGACGGTAATATTATCGTGTCCACCTTGTGCTTTGGCGGCTTCAACTAGGTCATGAGCAGCTTTTTCTAAAGAAGGTGTGTCCCTGATGTATCCAAGGATTTGTGGATTTATAAGTTCTTCTGTAAGTCCATCACTACAGAGCAGTAAGCGATCGCCATTTTCCAGAGTTAGTTGCTGAATATCAATGTGGTTGAGGTCTTCCCTACCTAAACAACTGGATAAAACATGACGATAGGGATGAACCCTAGCTTCATCAAGAGTAATATCACCGATTTTCATGGCTTTGGCAATCCATGTATGGTCTTCTGTAATTTGTTGTAATTGTGATTCTCGCAGACGGTAGAGACGGGAATCACCAACATGACCGCATACAGGTAATTCATCTGGACGGATAACTACTACTACGGCTGTCGTTCCCATATCAGCACGTTCAGGATGATTGTGCTGATCTTGAACTATGGCTTTATTTGCAGTGGATAAAGCTTGTTCTAGGAGTTTTGAGGAAGATTCGGGGGATTGCCAATTTTGCTCTAGATATGCACAAATTTCGGCAGTAGCGATGCGACTAGCCTCTTCTCCTCCTGCATGACCACCCATACCGTCAGCAACTATAAAGAATCGCCCTGTGGGATCAATATAGTAGGAATCTTGATTATAAGCACGAATAAGCCCCGGATCTGTACAACCGGTAGATTCAAGTTTCATAGATTTTTCGTGAACAATTAATTAATACATCCGATCATAACGGTCGAGGCGTAAAAGCAACCGAATCAGCATGAATGAAACTGATGCGGCAATTAAACCAATAAAGCTTGCTAACCAGACATAATGGCTAACTAGGAGAATTGTGCCGGCAATTGTAAAACCACTGATAATAAGAGCATAACTTATTGCCAGTTGTATATTACTCTGTCGCCGGATCAGGCGTTCAGTTTCGACGGAGCGAACTCGCAGCCGGATATCCCCACGTTCTATTTTATCTAGGGTATCTTCTAATCTTCGTGGTAATCCTAAAGCAGTGCTACTGACTTGGACTGCTTGACGACTTAATTCATTCAAGAAACTATTCCCCTCAGAACTACTGTTATCTGTCATAAGCTGCATTGCATAAGGCTGGGCAACTTCCATAAAGTTAAATTCTGGATCTAGACCTTTACCAACACCTTCGAGGGTAGAAAAGGCACGCATGACGAAGGTAAAAGTGGCTGGAAATCTAAATGGTTGATCATAAGCGAGTTCATACAAGTCTTCACTGATGGCTGCCACTGATTGATTTTCAAAGGGCTTATCCATGAAGTGATCCAGCATAAACTGGACTGAACGACGGACTGGTCCCATGTCATCAACTGGGGCAAGCGCTCCTAAATCAACTAGAGATTTTACCACGCGATCGCCATCTTTTTGAGCGATACCAAATAAGGTTTCCATTAATCCTTCGCGGACATTGGATTTAATTGTTCCCATCATCCCGAAGTCGTAGAAAATCAAAGCCCCGTCGGGACTAACTGCCAGATTACCGGGGTGGGGGTCAGCGTGGAAGAAGCCATTATTGAGCAGTTGATGGAGATAGGCTTGTGCGCCATAGCGAGCGATCGCTTTTCTATCCACACCCGCTGCATCTAAAGCATCATATTGACTAACTTTAATCCCCGGCACATACTCCAAAGTAATCACTCTAGAAGTAGCATAACGCCAATAAACTCTCGGTACTTTTACCCAATCATAAATACGGAAATTCCGGCGAAAAGTATCGGCGTTGCGTCCTTCATTCAGATAATCAATTTCTTCCCAGAGAATCCGACAACATTCTTCATATATACCCATCCAATCTCTCCCCCGTCCCCATTTGGGATGGTTTTGAAAATAGCGAGCAATACCTTTAAGAATGCCTAAATCAATTTCAAACAGCTTTTTGAGTCCAGGGCGTTGCACCTTGACAACCACTGATTCACCAGTATACAAAATAGCCTTATGGACTTGACCCAAACTAGCAGCAGCCAAGGGAACAGGTTCAAAATCTTGGAACAGGACGGAAATTTTCTTCCCTAATTCCTGCTCAATAATCCCTTCTACCTGTTCATAACTAAATGCCGGGACTCTATCTTGTAACTTAGATAACTCCTCCACATATTCAGCAGAGAAAATATCCGCACGAGTTGAAAACAATTGTCCAATCTTAATAAAAGTCGGACCCAAATCTAAAAACGTCGTTTTAATCCAGATTGCTTGGGCTTTGCGTCTAGCTGCTTGCTTGGCTTCTGTTACACCACCGGGGTAACTCCAAGCCTTGTTATAGCGCCAAATTTTGAACATCAAGGTCAAGACAAAAGACCAAATATCCACAAAGCGGCGTTTGCTAGAGTATTCTTCCCGATTCCAACGGTATGCTTTGTCTGAGTAACCTTGTTCCATATTTTTCTTATACCGTCGGGTTGTTACGGAGGCAGGGAGTAAGGGAGGTAGGGGAGGTAGGGGAGGTAGAGGAAGTAGGGGAGGTAGAGGAAGTAGGGGAAGTAGGGGAGGTAGGGGAGGTAGGGGAGGTAGGGGAGGTAGAGGAAGTAGGGGAGGTAGGGGGGCAGGGGAGGTAGAGGAAGTAGGGGAGGTAGGGGGGCAGGGGAGAATATTTTTTCACATTACCAATTACCAATTACCTATTACCAATTACCAATTACCTATTACCAATTACCTATTACCAATTACCAATTACCCATTACCCATCACCTATTACCTATTTTGCAGCATTGCGATGCTTCTGCAATTCACTTCTTAATAGAGCGATTTCTGCCCTTAATTCGTCAATTTCTGTCTGTAAGTCTACTGGATCTCCACCAGATGAACTATTACCTGTGGTTGTACCAGTTGCAGACGATTCCGCTGCTCGATTAGCTCGTGCCATCACTTCTTCTGTAAACTGGCGTAGTTGCTCTTTAGTTTCAGCATCAAATTTGCCTAGTTCACTCAAAGCATCAGTCAAGGCGACTTCTACGCGCTCATTAATCACTTCAGCGACTGCTCTGCCTACGAAAAAGGCTTGCACAAGGGGATTACTCATAAATTTTTGTAAAGTTGCTCCGCAAAAAGAATTATAACCTGTATATAGCCCGTAATGCTTCTATCTGAAAGTTTTCTGAGTTGGTGAAATGCAACCACTGTAGATAGGTATCTCTCGTCAGAGTAAACCCAAAAGGGTCAAGGCACAAAGAAATGGACTTATTCAGAGTATCGTTTAAATAGATGAAAACTGCTGTAACATAAGAAATATTTACGTCTTAACAGGAAATAGTAAAAATGCTGGCAAGTTACATTGATAAAGCAATGGAATTAGCAGTTTATGAAATTATTGAAGATGATGGTACTTATTGGGGTGAAATTCCAGGTTTGCAGGGAGTATGGGCAAATTATAAAACATTAGAAGGTTGTCGGCGTGAATTGAGAGAAGCTCTAAGTGATTGGTTGGCTTTACGTTTACGTTTAGGGTTAAATATTCCTTTGATTGAGAATATTAACTTAAATCAAATTACAGAGCCAGTATAAGAGGTTGTTTGGAAAGTATTATATGAAACCGATAATCTCTAGAAACCTAACCCCCCTTCCCCCCTTCCCTACAAGGGAATGGGGGTTTCAAAGCCTCTCCCCGACGCGGGGAGAGGTTTGGAGAGGGTTTTATTTATACATTAAAAACTTTTCAAACATCCTCTAAGAACCTAAAAATACAAATATACTTAAATTTTGTGGTGCAGCTATGTCTAGACTCCTGGTAACTCAATATCAAGCCGAAGTCGAAAAAATCATTCAATATGGTGGTTCTCGCAAAGAAACTTCTATTCGTGTGGCTTTTCAAAATCTCCTCAATGAATATTGCAAACCGAGAGATTTTTTACTGATTCCTGAATTAGATTATAGATTACCAAATGGTAAACTTGTTTATCCTGATGGCACAATTAAAGATGCTTTGCGGTTAGATTGGGGTTATTGGGAAAGCAAAGACCAATATGATAAATTAGATGAAGAAATAGAAAAGAAATTAAATAAAGGTTATCCCGATAGTAATATTTTATTTGAAGATTCCCAAACTGCGGTTTTAATTCAATCTAGCACAGAAACTATGCGTGTATCTATGAAGGATGCTGACGCAGTAGATGGAATTATTACCAGTTTTATTAATTATGTGCGTCCTGAAGTTAAGGATTTTCGGGAAGCGATAGAAATTTTTAAGCAAGATTTACCCACTGTACTAAATTCTCTCAGAGATTTGATAGATTGTCAAGGGGAAAATAACACATCTTTTCAAACTGCGCGGGATAAGTTTTGGGGAATTTGCAAGGAATCAATTAACCCGGAAATCAGTTTATTTGATATTCGGGAAATGATGATTCAGCATATTTTAACGGAAGATATTTTTATCAATATTTTTAATGAATCGCAATTTCACAGAGAAAATAATATTGCGGGAGAATTACAAGGGGTAATTTCTACCTTTTTTACGGGAAGCGTGAAGAAAAATACTCTGGGAACAATTGAAAGATATTATGCAGTTATTCGACGCACTGCGGCTAATATTTATAATCATCAAGAAAAACAGAAGTTTCTCAAAGCCTTATATGAGAATTTCTACAAAGCATATAATCCCAAAGCTGCGGATAGATTAGGTATTGTTTATACTCCCAATGAAGTTGTCCGGTTTATGATAGAAAGTACAGATTTTTTAGTTCATAAACATTTTGGGAAGTTGTTAGCAGATAAAGATGTGGAAATTTTAGATCCTGCAACGGGTACGGGGACTTTTATTACTGAATTAATTGATTATTTACCAAAGCAGAGTTTAGAACATAAATATAAACATGAAATTCATTGTAATGAGGTGGCAATTTTGCCTTATTATATTGCAAATTTGAATATTGAATACACCTATAAACAGAAAATGGGTGTGTATGAGGAGTTTGAAAATATTTGTTTTGTGGATACTTTGGATAATACTTCTTTTGCGGGTAAGCAATTGGATTTGTTTGCTATGAGTGTGGAGAATACTGCAAGAATTAAAAGACAGAATGATAGAACTATTTCTGTGATTATTGGAAATCCTCCTTATAATGCAAATCAACAGAATGAAAATGATAATAACAAAAATCGTGCATACTCAGAAATAGATAAGTTAATCAAAGAAAGTTATGTAAAATATAGCAATGCTCAGAAAACAAAACGATATGATATGTATTCTCGCTTCTTTCTTTGGGCTACAAATAGACTAAATGAAAACGGAATTTTAGCTTTTATTACTAATTCTTCTTTTATCCATTCAAAAGAAGCTGATGGTTTTAGAAAAGTTGTTGCTGATGAATTTAGCGAAATTTATATTATTGATTTAGGTGGAGATATTAGAGCAGGAGATAAAACTGGTAATGTATTTAATGTCCAAGTAGGAATAGCCATCAGTTTTATGATCAAACAAACATCCTCTAAACGTTTACCGTGTAAAATATACTATAACCAAATTTTTGGTTTAAATACTGCTGACGCAAAACTAGAATATATTGCTAAATCTAATTTTTCTGATATTTGTTTTGAACATATCACACCTGATAATGATAACAACTGGGTAAACCTTTCATTTAATGATTTTGAATCTTTGTTGGTTTTAGCTGATAAAAATACTAAATCTACAAAAATTGAAGCTGAAGAAAAAGCAGTATATAAATTATTCTCTTTAGGAATTTCTACAAATAGAGATGAATGGGTTATAGATATTGACTTACATAATCTTAAATCAAAAATGATATTGTTTACTGATTTTTATAATAACTACAAACATGAAGAAGGAACAGAGTTTGATTCCTGTATTAAGTGGTCAAGCAATTTAAAACTTAACTATCTACAATCAAAGAAAGAAAAATTTGATGAGAATAGAATTGAATTTATTTTTTATCATCCATTTTGTAAATTTATTATTTATAAGTCTAATATATTTTTGGATAGAGTTAGTGGAGCAGATGAAATTTATTTACAAACACCAGAAAATAAAATAATAACATATTCATTTGGGCAAAGATCCAACTTTTCTGTATTAGCTACTAAACATCTTTTTAGTTTAGATATTTATCTTCCTAATGCAACAAAATGTATTTCCTTGTACCGTTACGACAAAGAAGGAAAACGCATTGATAATATAACCGACTGGGGATTAAAACAAATTCAAACCCATTACCAAGATTCAACAATTACCAAAATAGACATCTTTCATTATACCTACGCAGTCCTACATAACCCAGCTTATCGCAGCAAATACGAACTCAACCTCAAACGCGAATTTCCCCGCTTACCATATTATGAAAACTTCCAAAAATGGGTTAATTGGGGAAAACAACTCATGGAATTACATATTAATTATGAAACAGTCACACCTTATAACCTAACCCGTCTTGATATTCCCTTAAAAGACAATCAAAAAACACCCAAAGCAAAATTAAAAGCCGATAAAACCAAAAATAGTATTATCCTAGATGATGTCACCACATTAGAAAATATTCCGAAAATAGCTTGGGAATATATGTTAGGTAATCGTTGTGCGTTAGAATGGATATTAGATCAATATAAAGAAAAGAAACCAAAAGATCCAACCATTGCGGAAAAATTCAATACCTATCGTTTCGCAGATTACAAAGAACAGGTAATAGATTTATTAATGAGAGTCTGTACCGTGAGTGTGGAAACAATGAATATAATTAGAGAAATGGAATAATCATGTATTCTGGTAGGTTGGGTTTCAGTCAGATCCCCGACTTCTTAAAGAAGTCGGGGATCTTGTAATTCGATGCTATAATCAACAAATAACGACTTGGTGTCATATTATGATGATTACTCAAGAATTAGAACTTAAAGAAAACATCTCTAAAGATGTGATTTTTCCTCCTAATGATTTATATAGTGATGAACCTCCCGTGGAAACAGAACTACATCTAGAGCC
>NZ_VIKZ01000056.1:0-30053 GCF_009711985.1 Dolichospermum sp. UHCC 0260
TTTAATCAGTAAACCAAAAAGTTTTTCCCAAAGAGTGATTTTTACGGAGTGCTGACGCTATTGCTACAGACGCAGCAGGCATCACTAACAAAATACGACAGATACTCATGTACTATAGAATACCAAATATATAAGAAATAGTTATCATAATTTGCACTGGATCAAAATATGAAATGATGAAAGTAGTGTGTAGCATATTGGCTGAAAAAATTGACTGTTTCATCTCTAACAAAAGCCACGCGGGGCGAATCTACAGAAGAACTCGTTTTAACCGACTCAGAAACTCTTGATGAGGTTATTCAGTGTTTAGTAGAAAATTTTTCGATTGAAACGCAAGGAGCCTGTGACCAACAAACTTTATTCGAGATTCTGGTTAAAGCAGCCAGCACTGGAGACAGTATTGAAAACACAGCTAAATTGTTAAAAAATATTCCGACAGCTAATGATATTAGATATCATCTCAATAAAATTAACAATTTTGAGGAATGCTGATTAGAGTATCGGGAATAAAAAAAGTATTTTATACTACACAGTATTTGGCGATCTCCCTTCAGGAAAAAACTTTTTGGTTTACTGTTAATGCTTATTTTTAGCTATAAGCTTTATTTGGTAAGGATTAGGAGGATTTCGATAATCATCAAATATCTACAGGATGTTGTCCATAATAAGGAAGAGCCTCGGACCAATGGGGATTTTTTCCTTGCTGCCAATCTAAATAAGCTAATTCCAAAATACTGTTAACGGTGGCTGCTAACTGGGATGTGGCGGAAATTAATTGATAACTTGTATGCTCAGAAGGTTGGACTGCTAGGGTTTCTTGCCATGCGGTTGGGGTGAATACTGTATCTGGTAATAGAGCAGTAATGCCAGAATTATCAGGGTTGGGTTGATAAACAGCACCAAAAACTTGTCCCCTCTGTGCTGGCATTTCTACGGCAATTATTGGCTGTTGGCAATTTTTTTGGGCTTTATGGGCTTGCCAAGCTAATGCGGCTAGGGTGGAAACTGTAAATACTGGAATGTTTAGCTGTTGTGCTAGTGTCCGCGCGGTGACAACTCCGATGCGAGTTCCCGTAAAACCACCAGGTCCTTGGGCTACGGCGATAAATTTTAGGTCTGCCCAGGTTCGTGGTTTAATCACTTCAATTAGGTATTTATGGATATGACTGGATAAGTCACGTCCTAAGTTCCAAACTTGAGATTGGGGATAATCTGCAAAGTTGCTAATTGCTAAACCGAGTTCTGGTGTGGTTGTGTGCAATGCTAAAGCGTATTTATCCGGTGAGAGATGCTTAATTATGGTTGTCAAGGTAAATGCAAATATATTTTTCTGATAAATAATACAGCAGAATTAATGATTGGAGGGGAAAACATGAATAAGAATTGGGGTTGCTGATTTCGAGTGTGAATATTCAGCAACATTTCAGAATCTAGCCTAATTAGGTGGGGACTAATTCACCTGGACGTAATTTAGACCATTTACCTGTTTCTTGTTTGAAGCTGAGACAACCAACAACGTCCCATTCCATTTCAATGATTTCGCCTTGTGTGCGAATATTGACGTTGATGGAGGGTTCGTTGGGGTCAAAATCTGGTGTTTCTGTCAGGTGTGGCTGTTGGTGCTGGGTTTCTACGGCGTTGTAGGTGACGCAGCGGTCTACATAGTGGCAATTCACGCAAATACACATAATAGAACCAACTTTGGGAAGCTTTATAGTTAATGTAGCTTAATGCAAAATAATCGGCATTGGTTACTAGGTTGATTTTTATGATCATGGATGAATTAGTTGTTTCTCGTCTCGCTGCCAAAAATTGGCCTTTTAGTCTGGAATATTTGCCACAACCTGTTTATATGGTGGGTGGTGCGGTGCGTGATGCGATTTTGGGTAGGGTGCGGGAATATGTGGATTTAGATTTTATTATCCCAGCGGATGCGGTGAAGGTAGCGAGAAAGATTGCTCAACGTTATCAAGCTGGTTTTGTGTTACTTGATGCCGAAAGACAAATTGCTCGTGTGGTGTTTCCTGAAGCTACGGCTGATTTTGCTCAACAGGAGGGAGAAAGTTTAATTACGGATTTGCATAGAAGGGATTTTACTATTAATGCGATCGCTTATAATCCCCATACTCAAGAAATTATTGATCCGCTGGAAGGCTATAAAGATATAGAATCTGGTCTATTACGGATGATATCACCTGTAAATCTGCAAAATGATCCTTTGCGGTTAATGCGGGCTTATCGTCAAGCTGCCCAACTTGGTTTTACTATTGAACCAGCTACTCAAGAGACAATTCGCAGTTTAGCAAAAAGTATTAATCAAGTGGCAGCGGAACGAGTACGGGTAGAAATTGGTTATTTGTTGGCAAATTCTCAAGGGACATTTTGGCTAAATGCTGCTTGGAAAGATGGTGTTTTGACTAGTTTCTTTAAAAACGCGACTGAGGAAAGTTTTATTAAGTTAACTGCTGTTGATCAAGCTTATACTTTAATTAGTGAAAATTGGCAACAACTAGGAGAAGAATTAGCAAATTATGTACGGGAGACTGTGAAAACTTCTTGGTTAGCTACTGCTAAACTTGCTTGTCTGGTTGACTCAAAGCCAGAAATTGCCGAAATCGAATTACAGGAACTTACCTATAGTCGGGCAGAAATTCGGGCTGTGACAACGGGATTAAGACTATTTTCGGAAATAAAAGCGGTAAAGATGCCTTTGCGAAAACAGTATTTTTTGTTTCGGGAAATGGGAAGTTTATTTCCGGCTGTCTTGGTATTAGCTTTAGCAAATGATATTGTAGCTAAGGGAATGTTTGAAGAAAGTATGTTTGTTACTTATGAACCTTTAATCAAGCGTTATCTTGACAAAAACGATGCAGTTGCTCATCCTATTCCTTTACTCAATGGTAAAGACATGATGATGGCGTTAAACATTCCCGCTTCACCATTGATAGGTGAATTATTAATGGAGGTTGGTGTTGCTCAAGCTGAGGGGAAAATTTCTACAGTAGAAGCAGCGATAGAATTTGCCAGGAATTTAGTTAAAAAGTAAACTTGCTAAATTCGGTTTTGAGTTATTTAATTTTTATGGAGTAGGGAATGAGTCTGATTTGGCAGGCTGATTTTTATCGTAGTCCGCTACAAAATGCTGAAGGGCAGACGTTATGGGAACTATTAGTTTGTGATGCAACTCGCAGTTTTGAATTTACAGCCAGTTGTCCCCAATCCCAGGCTAATTCTACTTGGGTCGCCCAACAATTACAATTAGCTGGTCAGGAAAAGTTACCAGATGTAATTCAAGTATTTCGTCCTCAGTCTTTAAGTTTAATCACAACTGCGGGAAATAATCTAGGTATTTATGTTGAAGCTACTCGGAGAACTTTGGCGTTAAAACAATGGTTAGCAGCAAAACAATATCCTGTAACTGTGGATAAACTACCTCCATTACCATTACCGGAAAATCTCTGGGGGGAAGAATGGCGGTTTGCGACGATTCCATCTGGTGATATTGTGGATGAGTTTACAGAACGACCAATTCCTTTTTTGCAAATACCAGATTTTCTCAAACCAATTAATCTGGGTTTAGCTTCAACAGTACCTATCCCTGGTGTAGTGATTTACGGTGGACGAAAATCTATGCGTTTAGCGCAGTGGTTAAAGGAAAGTAATCCTGTATCATTAAACTATATTGGTGGTGCGCCTGATGGGTTGGTATTAGAAGCTGGTTTGCTAGATAGGTGGGTTTTGGCGACTTTTACAGATGAGGAAGTTACTGCTGCTGGGAAGTTATATCAAGAGCGAAAACAGCTAAGTCAGGGATTGCATTTTTTATTGGTGCAACCAGATGATTCGGGAATGACTTATAGTGGTTTGTGGTTATTGCAAGATGAAGATTAGTGCGATTCGTTGTTAGTTGAATCACGGTATCCAGCCCGTACATAAGCTAACCAACCCAATCCAATCATGGAAAAAGGTTGAACTCTCGGTCTGATATGGGTGAAAGTCCCATCTACCAGACTCAGGTATGAATCCCTACCTGCCCACGATGACCCGACTCGGTTTCGGGAGGTCGAAGCTGGAAGGCGCAATCAGACATCCGTTGTGGGGTGACACTGGTGCTAACGGGGAGTTCCCATGGTGAAACAGAGCCTAAAAAAAGCAACTTACATCTAAGCAGGACACAACAACAACACCTGACTTCATTGGAGTTAATTCCCGCCGAACGTTTAAGCTAGTATCGGCAAGAGTCTAGGGAATCCAGCAGTTGAATTGGCTACACCTAACGGAACGAACAATCAACCGAGGGAACGAATAAAAACGGGTTGAGGGTCTAAGGGCGGATTCGTTCCCTAAGTAGGCTGGACGAGCAGCGGAACTCCCTCAATTCGGGTAGGACAGACCGTAATTGGTCTGAGGTGTTCAGAATACACAGACTGGAGCAGAGCATGATTAGACACAGAGACAACTAAGCGTGAATCTTGGAAGACGTTACCCTGGAAGAAATTCCGCCGTAACTTATTCCGCCTACAAAAGCGCGTGTATAAAGCGGTTCAAGTTGGAGACAAGCGTAAAGCAAAGTCCCTACAAAAGCTGATTCTGAAATCAACCGCAGCGAGATTACTGGCTATCCGTCAAGTAACACAGCTAAATACTGGGAAAAAGACCGCAGGAATAGACGGGAAAACCGCGCTCACATTTGAACAAAGGTTTCAATTGAGTGAAAAGCTCAAAACCGAATGTAACGACTGGAAACACCAGGGATTACGTGAAATACCCATCCCTAAAAAGGACGGCAAAACCCGGATTCTCAAAGTCCCCACTATTGCAGATAGGGCGTATCAATGCCTTGTTAAATACGCATTAGAACCAGCCCACGAGGCAACTTTCCACGCCAGGAGCTACGGTTTTAGGACAGGACGTTCAGCCCATGACGCACAGAAAGTCTTGTTCAATAATCTAAACTCAAAAGCCAACGGAATAGATAAAAGGGTTATAGAACTCGATATCGAAAAATGTTTCGACCGGATAAATCACACCGCCATCATGGATAAACTCATAGCTCCTTATAGCATAAAACAGGGAATATTCCGCTGTCTCAAAGCCGGAGTTAATCCAGAATTTCCCGAACAAGGAACACCTCAAGGGGGTGTGGTAAGTCCACTTTTAGCTAACATCGCTTTGAATGGGATTGAAAGTATTCATAGATATCATGCGATGTCTAACTACAGAATTACAGACAAAACCTCAAAGGAGAGTATTGTTGAACCAACAATCCGTTATGCGGATGACATGGTGATAATACTCAGACCCCAAGACGATGCCACAGAAATACTTGACAAAATCAGTCAGTTCCTAGCAGAACGGGGAATGAAAGTCAGTGAGAAAAAGACAAAGCTAACCGCCGCGACAGATGGGTTCGATTTCCTCGGCTGGCACTTTAAAGTCCAGAAAAACGGAAAGTTCAGATGCGTCCCATCAGTGGACAATTATAAAACTTTTCGCAAGAAAGTAAAATTCATCGTCAACAACTCGAATTATGGTGCTACCACAAAGGCTGAGAAATTAGCCCCTGTAGTTAGAGGCTGGAGGAATTACCACCGCTTCTGCAAGATGGACGGGTCGCGTAACTCGCTATACCACATCGAAACAAGAGCATTCAAGGTATTCAATAAGGAAACCAAGCAAAACCGCTACAATAGCAAGAAATTACTAGATAAGGCGTTTCCATCAGTTCCTTATTCCGAACATAAACACATCAATGTCAAAGGAGAGAAATCACCCTACGACGGAGATTTGAGCTACTGGAGCGAGCGTAACAGCAAGCTCTATGACAATCATACCTCTAAAGCCCTCAAACGGCAAAACCATAAATGTGGTCATTGTGGGTTAAAAATGCTCAGTGACGAGAAGGTACATTTACATCATATAGATGGAAACCACCAAAACTGGAAAACTAAAAACCTTCTAGCTATTCACG
This sequence comes from Dolichospermum sp. UHCC 0260, assembly GCF_009711985.1. Taxonomy (NCBI): domain Bacteria; kingdom Bacillati; phylum Cyanobacteriota; class Cyanophyceae; order Nostocales; family Aphanizomenonaceae; genus Dolichospermum; species Dolichospermum sp. UHCC 0260. The sequence continues at coordinate 5,972 of NZ_VIKZ01000056.1, forward strand.
AAAGTTGCCACGATTATATTCACATGAGCAAAAGCGAAAGCTAAGAACATCGGGAGCCGTGTACACGGAAACGGGTACGCACGGATCTAACTGAGAGGGGCGGGAAATAATATTCCCCCTCGACTCAACCAAAACTGATGCTTGTTATATTTTGTTACCGAGAACGAGCCTACTTAAGCATAAAAATTCATGTATGATAGGAGTCTTGGGTGTTAGTAATTATTTATATGGGAACTTGGCAAATTAACCAAATGTCTACATAATTATTAAAGAAATCATAACTTAGTCAAGTTTTCTTGACCTTTTAAACGAAAATTAGACCAATCAAAGTTTAGTCGAAATATTCAGCTAATTCATTTAAGCTAGAAGCAAATGAGCGAAATTAGTCAACGCAGGGTTGTTATTGGTGATGTGCATGGACACTATGAATGTTTGATGTTGCTGTTGGCAAAAATAGCGCCTACATCAGAGGATCAAGTATATTTTTTGGGAGACTTAATTGATCGTGGTCCAAAAAGCGCCCAAGTAGTTGAGTTTGTTAAAGAAAATGATTACCCTTGTTTGCTAGGTAATCATGAGCAGATGTTATTAAATATCATGACTGGTAAGAATACTTCGTCCACAAATATGCAAACGTGGTTATACAGTGGAGGACAGGCTACTATTGCTAGTTACCAATCTGCAACAATTCCTAAACAACATCTGGATTGGTTTGAGAGTTTGCCCACATATTTAGATTTGGGAGATTTTTGGTTAACTCATGCAGGTGTTGATCCAGAAAAGAGTGTCCAAGAACAGACGGCGGAAGAATTATGCTGGATTAGGGATGAGTTTCATCGGATAGAGAAACCATATTTTGCAGATAAGTTGATTATAGTTGGTCATACTATAACTTTTACTTTACCTGGTGTGGCTCCTGGTAATTTGGCACAGGGACAGGGCTGGTTAGATATTGATACTGGCGCTTATCATCCCCGTAGTGGTTGGTTGACGGGGCTGGATATTACGAATAAGTTGGTTTATCAGGCCAATGTGTTCAGTAGGGCTGTGCGGACTGTGGCTTGGGAAGAGGTGATGACAATTGTTCAGCCACAAGAGTTCGCAGGTAGCCGCCGTCATAGAAAACGAGCATAATTATGGCAAAAATGCTCTCATTTTGCTTTGATATACCGGATTATCTAAACCATGATTTTGACTACTTGGTTGATTTTTAATCTGATTTTGCAGGGAGATTACGCGATCGCTCGCCCCTGGATGTGTACTTAAAAATGTAGGTACGGAGCTACTTCTTTGTAGCTTTTTCATAAAAGAAACCATTGCTGACTGAGCATAACCAGTGCGGGTTATGTTTGCTAATCCTCTTTTATCAGCATCAAATTCGTCTTGGCGACTGCGGGGAAGATTAAGGGCGAGTTGCACGCCAATTCCTACTGCCTTGCTTTTATCTAAACCGGATACGGTAGCTACACCACTGGCTATAGCTTGTTGTCGCATTTGTTTAATTAAATGTTTGCCTTCGATATGTCCCATTTCATGAGCTAATACACTGGCAAATTCGGCTTCATTGTCTGCTGTTTTTAACAAACCTGTATTCACATAAATAAAACCACCGGCAGTTGCAAAGGCATTAACAGCAGGATCTTCGACTACTTGAAAAGTATAGGGAATATTTGGACGAGTGCTATTAGCTGCTAAACGTCTACCGATTTGTTCAACATAGCTGTTTAGTTGTGAATTACGAGAAATTCTGACTTCTTGCTGTATTTCTTGATTTATTTGCTGCCCAAGATCAACTTCCTGGCGATCGGATATATTAGATAGATTAAATATCTGGGTTACTTGTGGGACTATACGGATCAGATCGCTAAAACCTATAGCTTTACTTGATAATTGTGTACTCAGGCACACAGTTAAAGCAACGCTTACAGAAATGAACGGATACAAACAGCGCCGCTGCCACAAACGATAATTTGTCCAAATTCCTTGCGAGTTAATCATAATCGAGTTATATGAGATTGGTGTGAGAACTTAAAATTAGAGGACGAATTTTCAGTTTACTAAGTTGCATTTTCAACTCCAGATAGGGCAAATAGTCAATTCAAATAACTTACTGCTACTATGACACTGAATCTCCTGCAATCATGATAAACTGTCGCATAACCATAATGTCTAGTTTCTGTCAATTCTGATTCAGTGATCAAGATTGTGGATCATTTGAAAAAACTTGACGGTACAATCAATTACTTAGCTGAAAACTTAACTGCAACTTATCCAAACCTGATTATGGCTATTTTAGATTCTAAAGGTCGCTTGTTCGGTAAAATTAACCTATTAGATTTAGGGGCTGCATTAGTAATTTTGCTAGTGATAGTGGGTATCTTTATTTTCCCTGGTACTTCTGGTTCTGTGGCTCAAGTGGGTGCGAAAACAGTACCCATTGAGGTAGATTTGTTGGTACGTGGACTCAATGTTCGTAATCCTCAACAGTTAGTTAAAGAAGGATTCACAAAAGGTGGTAAAACTAATGTGATTATCCGTAATCAACCCTATGGTCAAATTGGGATTAAATCGGTTGAGCAGTTAGAGAGAACACTGACAATTGGTCAACCAGATGGTTCTGTGAAAGAATTACCAGATCCTAGAAAAATTAACTTTAGTACAGATTTTCTCTTGACTTTAGAAGGACAAGCTACAGTCACTAAAGATGGGCCTGTTCTTGGTAATAGCAAAGTGAAAATTGGAATGCCTTTTGAATTGGAAGGTTTTAACTATAACTTCAATGCGTCTGTAATTGATATTCGATTACAGGATAAATAGCATTATATTTAAGGGTGAAATTCTCCTGATTTCATCCTCAAAATTAGTAAAAACAATACATTTATAATTTTGTAATTAAGTGGGTAAATACTGTGGTACAGGCTTCGTCGTCTTGGAAACAATTCATCAATCAAATTTCAGAAATTAAGACAGCAAGCCAAAAACAGCAGATTTTTAAACATTTTTATGAACCTGGTGTTTTGCTGGGATTGTTAACAATTATTGTGGCTATGCTGCTGTGGAGTTGGCAATTACTACTAGCTGTTATTGTTGGCATTGGGAGCATGGTATTTACTTACTCAGTGCAAAAATGGAATTGGCAATTGCGCTGGCTAGAAATACGCAAGTTAATGAGTAGCACTAACAGTCGGTTAGCTTATTCTGTTGCTAGTGGTGGGATTGCGACTGTGATAACTTATATGGCTTCGGCAATTTGGGTTGATGCTCCTAGTCATTGGTTAGCTGCTGGTGCTATTGTTCAAGGGATAGGAACGCTATTAACTTTAATTTTGTTGGTGTGGCAAATATTCAGTGTTCAGGGAAATCAAGAGGAAGATTATCTTGATCAATTGTTAAACAATTTCACGGAAAAAGATCCTTTAAAACGGTTGCTTTCCATGCGTCAACTCAATAAACTGATTACCCGTCAGCGAGTTGATACGGTAATACAACAAGATATTAGGGAATGTTTACAACTGCTACTGAGTCAGGAAAAAGAAGTAATGATTCGGGAAGCAGCTTTAGATTGTTTGCAAAATTTAAATGGGTTGCAAGTGCTAAAACCTATTCAATCAAAGGTATTTATGCCTGTATCAGCAACAGCGAAGAATAAAATTCTTGTAGATTGATCTAATTTTCCGATTTTGTCCTTTTGATTTCGGGATTTTGCTTTAATTCTTCTGTTAAGATTTGCTGATAAATCTTGGGTAAGGAACTACTAACAGAATTATTTTCTATCCCGTACCCCAAACTTGTCCATGTGGGAGAAAGTTTCCGCAAAACGTCATTTAATTTTTGTTGCTGTAATAGCTTAGGAATATTTACACCCCAAACTTTTGCATCATTCAACCAACGGTAAACTACTACATCTTGATACTCTGCTTCAAAGCTATAATTAGTCCAAAGCATCATCCTTGCGGGTTTTGGGTGATAACGAGGGGCAATTTGATCCCACGTAGTATTAATAATTTGATATCTACCTGCGGCTGTGGAACAATTACCTGTATTCGGTCCTGTGATGATGGTGACACATTTTTGAGGATGATGGCTGAGATCATTAATTTGTTCACCACCATACAAGAGAGAATAGGGACGATTACCACTAGCTTCGCTGGCAGATATGGTTCGCATTAATGCCCGAATATAAGGATCTCCACCTTTCATGACTAGGGGAGGCTGTTTTCTGGTAAATACGGGTTCGCGGGATAATTGTATATCTCCAAAAATATACCACTGAAATAGGTACACAAAGCCCAAAAGTGAGGCTATGGGAGCAATGAGTTTTTCTACACCTTTAGGTTCAAAGCTTTTCAGAATTCAACTCCTCTCAATTTCTTCTCTTGGCTAATTACAAAAACTTACACTTTGCTTTCGGAAAAATTAAAAACTTCAGTAATATTGCTATGATCACCTATTGGCTTATTTAGTTACAATATCAACTATTGGATGACGATTATCAAGAAAGTCATAAGACCTCGCGGTAAGTGGGAAACTCAGTGTCTTTAGACCTGAGAGGGAAGCGACACGTGCGGTTTTAACCGCTGTGAATATTAAAATTGAAACCAGATTTTTGATTGGAATCTGGAAACCAACTCCCATTTCTGGGGTAATGTTAGCTAGATGCCTCCGGCACGCTGGCGCGAACGACCAGTTATAAGAGCTTGTTAGACTTGCAACACTGTTTCAGTGACCTTAAAACTGTTTAATTGCAAATGACATAGCAGGGAACTAGCTATGCCTGACGGCACGCTGACGCGAACGCATTCCGGGGTGTCGTGACTCAAATAACGGCTACCCTTCGACTACCCTTCGACATCGCTCAGGGCAAGTCGCTCAGGGTGGTCTGGTCAGCACGGCTTGCTTGATTACTCTTGCAAGTCCAGTCCCTTTAGGGCTGGGTTACTGACAAAAAGCTAGATATTTTCTAGTTAGTCAATTAGGAGTGCTAAGTAGATACATATAAATCTGCCTTGTTAATTTATTTTATAACGAAAATGCCGAAAACCCTTGAAGATGTGGCTGACTCAGGAAGCCACGTCTGGGCTTTAGACAAGGGATGAAGGCTGTTAGCAGGATTTATATAATCAGTTCATGTTTTTTATGTGAAGTTAATGGCAAATTGTTGAGATTTTCGTAAAAATTGGGTTTTAATGGGAAAAAACTTCCCTCAATTGGGAATGATGAATATAGACAAACTTCAAAATATACAAAAAATAAATTTATGGTGACAAACAATAGTGAATATCAATCTTGGAAAGTAGCAGATGATACTGGTTTTAAAAAAGATCATCCAACTCCAACTAAATTTTATGGCAATTATCAAGATAGCATGGAAATGTATGCACCTGTGGAGCAGGTTGAGGAGTATTTTAATACTCATGCTTCCTGGTTTGGCCGTTGTGCAGAACCCATGAAGGTACTCCCGCTAGGGGACAATAGTTATGCTCTAGCGGTGGGTAAATTTGGTGCTTTTGGTTACGAAGTAGAACCAAAGATTGGCTTGGAGTTGCTAAACCCCCAAAATCGTCAATTCCACATTCGGACTATTCCTGTACCTGATTATCAAGCACCTGGTTATGAGGTGGATTACAAATCATCAACACAATTGATAGGTGATTTAGATGGGGTTACACGGGTGGAATGGGAGTTGGATTTGGTTGTTGAGTTGCAGTTTCCCAGATTTATTCAGCGATTACCCTATTCTTTAATTCAGTCTACAGGCGATCGCATCCTTAATCAAATTGTCCGTCAGGTTTCCCATCGTCTCACACACAAGGTACAAAAAGACTTTTATCAATCCTTGGATATACCTTTTCCTCAGAAGAAACAGAAGAAATAGGGAACAGGGAACAGGGAACAGGGAACAGGGAACAAACAACTGACAACTAACAACTGACAACTAACAATCTACGCTTTCGTGAGAATTCTTTGGATAATTTCGACACCAGAGAGGGCTTGCCAGATGAAAAGCCCCAAAATAGCAAAATTTAACAATATATGAGTTATCCGCGCCCAATTTGCGCCTTTTTGCATGAAAGGAGATAGGGATGCAGAAAAAGCAATTAAACCCGTCATACTTAATCCAGCTAATAGATGCGGTCCGACAAACAACTTACCATTATTAATGTAGGTAACAGCCATACCACCAATGGAACCGACTACCATCAGAGCTAACATAATAGAACCAATTTGGTGGTGTTTGATGGTGTAACGCCCTTTAATTAGTTCTTTCTTTTCTTCTCCCTGAGCATTTCTGGTACGCTGTACTTGTAATCCTAAATATGCAGCATACAAGGAAAGTGCTAATAATACCCACATAGTAACTGGGTGAGCAAAGTTCAACCAGAATCTGATTGTTGGAGTCAGTTCAAAAGCCATATTTTTTACTTCCGGTTATTAAATCTTCATAAAACTTAGCATACATTTATTTTTCTTACGTAGAAATTTTTCAATCTTACCAAAGTGTAATCTGGAGTTGGAATCAGTCACATCTACCCAAACAGGACATAACCAATGATAGAAAATAAAAATACCTCGTTGCTGAAGGCTGTGAAAACTGGTGATATTCAAGGAGTATTTGCACTGCTGTCCGCTGGTGCTAAAGTGGATGTTAGCGATGAAAATGGGACTACAGCATTGATGTTTGCGGCGAATTTGGGTTATACAGAAATTGTGCGATCGCTCTTGGATGCCGATGCTAACATTAACTTAACTAGAAAAACCTATGGTTTAACAGCATTAATGCTGGCTGCTAGTGCTAATCAAATAGATGTTGTCAAATTGTTAGTCTCTAAAGGGGCAAATGTCAATGCTACCAATGATGATGGTAGTACCGCATTAATGATAGCAGCACTGAAAGGTTATCTGGAGATTGTGCAAATTTTATTAGCGGCTGGTGCTGATATCAGCATTACCGACAAAGATAATGATACCGCCTTAAAACTGGCAATAAAACACAAACATCCAGCAGTTGTTAAAGCATTATCACAAAATAGCAATATTGTCAATAGCCAAGATTCAGAAGGTGATACAGGATTAATAATTGCGGCAGATTTAAGTTATTTAGAAATAGTACAGGCATTGCTGTCATCTGGGGCTGATGTCAATATCAAAAATGTTGATCATGGAACAGCACTATTAGCAGCCGCAGCAACAGGAAATACTGCTATTATCACCGCTTTATTAGACGCAGGTGCGGAAATTAATCATCAAGATAAAGAAGGTGAAACAGCCTTACATCTTGCAGTTGTGGAAGAATATATAGATGTGGTCAAAATATTACTTCAACGAGGGGCAGATGTGCAAATTAGAAACCATCTGGGAGATACACCTTTATTGATAGCAGCATTCCAGGGATATAGTGAAATAGTAGCCGTTTTACTGGGCGCGGGGGCAGATATGGAAAAGAAAAACTTTGGAGAAGTTGCTCTTACCTTAGCAGTATCCAAAGGGCATTTCCTAACTGTGAAACTATTACTTGAGAATGGTGCAGATATTAATAAATTAGCAGATGATGGTAAAACAGCCTTAGTCAAAGCCATAGCTGCAAACTATCCTGAAATATGCCAATTGTTATTAGCACAAGGAGCAAATGTGAATTTGCAAAACTCGGCTGGCGTAACTGCTTTAATGTGGGCTGTAGTGGAAGGTTATAGTCAAGCCGTGGTAATGTTACTACAAGCTGGAGCGGATGTTGATTTGAAAAATCAGGGTGGTTATACTGCTTTAATGATTGCAGAATTCAATAATTATCGCAGTATTTGGACAATATTAAAACAAGCTGGAGCGCAGGAGTAAAAATTCCAGTTTAGATGATTTTGACACGAAAAAGATCCGGGAGTTTGGTGGACCCGTCTCTTTAGAGCGGGGTGGAAAAACGACACGAGCAGATTTATCTGCTTTCAAGATTAATGTCTTTCATGGTGTGGATCGTTTATATATGCCATCACGTTACTAGTGCTTACTTTGCCCGAAGTATCATAAAAATAGCTTCTAGTCCAGAGTGACGGGAGTTTTTTTAATTCGGGGAACTCTTCTCTCAATAACTTAGAACTACGGCCTTTAAAAGCTTTGACAACATCACAGATAGGTGTTTTTTCGTCATACTCTATAAGCAAGTGAACGTGGTCTGAGGCTATTTCTTTGGCTTTAATAATCCAATCTTTATCATGAGCAACAGAATCTAAAATTTCAGATAATCTTAGTTTAACATCACCCTTTAATACAGGCTTTCTCCGTTTAGGTATCCAAACTAGATGAAGAGTAGCTAAACCAACAGAATGCTCATTGTGTCTATATCCTATTGAATCTTTTCTCATTTTTATTGGTTGAAGGATTGACATATATCAACCAATACTCTAACATAGTAAATATAGATGAATCAATAATTCACGGAAGGTAATTCAAGTGTTTGGTTGTCAACAGGTTTTACTTCATAGCGATAATGAAACAAAAGCTATTATTGAGTATCTATGTCATGAATCGAATAGCCTTTATAATTGTTCTGTTTATTATGCACGACAAATTTGGTTTAAAACCGGGAAAATAGTCAGCGGTTTTGATTTAACCGCTCAAATGAAAAACAATAAACATTTTCATGCTGGCTATGCTTCGGCAATGCAACAAACTTGTTTAAGTGTTGGTGAGGCTTTCAAATCATTTAAACAATTACTAGCAAAATCTAAAAAAGGGGAATTAAACCAAAAACCGAGAGTACCTAATTATAGAAAACCCGGAGGTTTATTTACTGTCACGTACCCAAAAAAATGGTTAAAATTAGTAGATAATTTAATTAGGTTTCCACTAGGTAATCAAGTCAAAGCATGGTTTGGGATAACTGAATTTTTCTTACCAATGCCTTCAAATCTGGAATGGTCTGACATGAAAGAAATTCGCATACTCCCTAGAAACCGTCAATTTTATGCTGAGTTTGTTTATCAAACTGAAAAGTCGATTATTGAGATTGACAAGTCTAAAGTAATTGGCATCGACCACGGTATCGATAATTGGTTAACTTGTGTTTCCAACGTGGGAACATCCTTCATAATCGACGGATTACATCTAAAATCTTTGAACCAATGGTATAACAAAACAGTTGCCAACATCAAAGAAGGAAAACCCCAGGGTTTTTGGTCTAACCGACTTGCAGCGATTACCGAAAAGCGTAACCGTCAAATGCGAAACGCTGTTAATAAAGCTGCAAGAATTGTCATCAACCATTGCATAGACAATAAAATTGGCACGATTGTTTTTGGATGGAACCAGAGGCAAAAAGACAGTGCTGATCTGGGCAAAAAGAACAATCAAAAGTTTGTTCAAATACCAACAGCTAAACTCAAAGGACGCATAGCCCAATTATGCGAACAATCGGGTATTGTTTTTGTGGAAACTGAAGAGAGTTATACCTCAAAAACATCGTTTTTAGATAATGATGTTCTACCTACATTTGGTGCAAAACCCGAAGGGTGGAAATCTAGCGGAATTAGGATTACTAGAGGTCAATTTAGAACCTCAACTGGAATCAAAATAAATGCAGACTGCAACGGCGCAGTTAACATAATCAAAAAAGTAGCTGCGATATTTAAGTTTGACTTAAGTGGAGTAGGTAGAGGCGCTTTAAGTGCGCCTAAGAAAGTTCTTTTGTGGACTCTTCAGAAATCCCCGCGTCTTCAGACCGGGGAATCTTAACATCATCATTTTGACGAGATTGCAGTAAATTCAAACTTTCACCAGAATTCAACCAACCAGATATGCGGGTTTTGGAATACAAACAGATAGAAGTGCAAGTTTCATCAATTCTCACTGCTGTTAATCCCGCTAATCCTGCTTGTTCTAATTTTTCATAAATCCAAGCAGCAATTGCTTCGCTGGTTGGTGATTCCAAACCCATAGATTCATTTAAATAATAGTGATCTAAATAATTCTCAAGCAAGGGTTTGAGATATTTTTTAATATCTGAATAGTCCATTACCATACCCTGTTTAGCACCTTTTGTTATTAACGTATCACCAGCTACATAAACAACTCCACGCCAACTATGTCCATGCAGCCTGGAGCATTTACCATCATGGTAAGGTAATTTATGTGCTGCTTCAAAGCGGAATTCTTTAGCCAGTAGCCACTGATGATTGGTCATTGTACCCCGATATACTTGTGTGTTTGTAAGGATAGTTTATAATCAGGTTTTTGTTGTAATATCTGCAAAATCAGTGGGATTGATTTCGACGAACTGTTCCACTCAGGTTGTAAGTAGACAAGCAAATTAGGGTGAGTAGATAGATGTTCTTGGTAAAAATCAATTTCTCCACCAGTCTCTATGACTATCTTAACTTCGTTAGCTCGACTCCAAAACTGACTTTTTACTGGGTATTTAGGGTTAATATGTTCTTTGGGAGATAGAGTAATCCAAGCTGCTGGGGAAACTGCTTGCCAAAAAGAGCCTGATGTTTCAATGTTAACTCGTTTGTCCGCGGCTAATAAAGCTTGAACTAAGTCAGGTAAATGCTTGTGAATGAATGGTTCTCCGCCAGATATTACCACTCTGGGAGATTTGATTTCCGCTAGAAGTTCAGCTATGGGACGTTCTACTCGTGGTAAATTCGCTCCTGGGTCAGCATAACCAGTATCGCACCAGGGACAACCGACTGGACAACCTGATAAGCGAATAAAGTCTACTAAGCAACCAGTCCAGAATCCTTCTCCCTGAACTGTACTTTGAAAAGTTTCATGAATCGGTAACTTGATTTCTAACAGCGACATTTTTAAAATCCATAACCAATCTAGTTATAAGCTTGCCATATAAAGCTTTATATTTAAAAATACTTAATAAGAGGTTAAAAAAACAACAATTTACAAATTATTAAAAAAAAGAGAAACATCAAGATGAAGTTCTGACACGACAAGGGTAAAAAGAAGTAAATTTACCTTTTACCGTTACCTTGTTTCTGCCTTGATGTTTCCTACTGTGCTAGATGTGGATAATATACATTGTTTGATTTTAGAGAGAAGTATTGGAATTATCACTTTTTATGTAAAAAAACTACTTTAGTTACGAATAAATCTCTCGTAAGTATGATTTTTTGAATATTTTTGGTAGTTTTGAGTAATCATGAAGAAAATATAAAAATTATAATTACTCCTCCTAATTAAAGAGAAAACACCAATTATTAGTTATGATTTGTTACATTACCCTAGCTGGCTAAAGCTAAAAAGCCAGAAGTGTTGAATGTTAAGATTTTGAGGATTGTGTCCAAGTTGTGAATTGGTATTGGTGATACCAAATTTGATCAATTAATGACTCTATTCTCAATAGACAATTGATTTTACCTGGGTAAAACGCAAAGATTGTAAAGTTTTATTGCAGGATTCGACACTTGTGCTAAAAAGCATACTAGACTATTACTGTATAGCCAAATACAAACACAGTAATACTCTGCAAAGAAGAATGTACTAAAGGATGCTGTACCTGATTATGAGGATGTGGTAAAGCGTCAGTTTGAGAATTTTATTGCCAAACACCAGTATAATGCGAATCAGGTTAATTTTTTAAAGTTTACGGAATTATTGGCGGCGTAGATTATAATTATTCTTTCTTATTGCAAATATCATGACTAATTTTGAAGATAATACAAAAACACTCAAAACACTGATCAAAAAGACTAAAAAATCAGGAAAGCAAGCATGGGAAGCTGGCGAGATATTGAATCATATTTTTGCTCTTAAAGAATATAAAGAAAAATATAAAACTTTTAATAGTTATACTTCAAAGGAATTTGATATTAAAGAAGAAACTGCACAACAATATATTACAATCTATAAGAAGATTCCAATAGACATGATAACAGATAAGATGCTGGTATCACATCTTTATACTATTGCTGAAATGCAAGATATTTTAAAGGTTCAAATTTTAGGAATACTCCGTTTAGAGGAAGACGAAAGTAAGGTTACTTATGATGGTGACATTGTACTAATATTCAAGCAAGTTTTAGAACAAGCTAAATCTTCATTATCTGACAAGGAAGCTAAGGAACTTTTTAAGTTTATTAAAAAATTAGATTTACAAGAAAATGAGAGAAGGAAAAGAGCAAAAAATAGTCCCTTAGAAAGAGCGGAAAGACTAGAAACAATTTTATTACATAAGAATTATAAAAGTCTTACTGAACTATATCATTACTCACCTATAAGTGAACAGGGATTAGTTGGGTTATTTTGCACGAATTTCCATTTAATTAAACAAGAAACATTTATATTTAATGATATTGAATCAAGTTTTGAAGCAATTATATATATAAGAACTGAATATCCCGATGCACAAATTCTAATTAAAAAAGAAGTACGAGATATTGATATATATTCTGATCACGATAATTATCAAAAAATCAATATTGAATTTGAATTAAATAGCTTCAATTACTGGAGACACAAACACCATGAATCTGAATCATCAGAAAAATGTGATATGATTATTTGTTGGGAAATTGATAAAATACCAACTGAAACAGTATCACCACCTATTTTATGTATAAAAGAGTTGTTAGAAACTGGTAAAATTGAATTACACTAAATGTCTATGCCATAGTATTTATAATACTCATGCTAACGTATCCTAACCTAAAATTAAAAGTAGATAAACTCTGGACAGGTGGACTATCCAACCTAATGGATGTAATTTAATTTATATTTAATCAGCAAGCCCTATTTAGACAAGGAATAAATTCCCTGTCTAATAGCTAAAGTCGGTTAAAACCGACTAAATAGGGTTTTTATGTTATTGTTTTTTTTGATTTGTGGGTAATAATGTAAATTTTATTTTTCACTTAAACCCGATTTTTTGGTAATCTAATTCTAAATTTTAACTAATTGCACCTATTTTTCAACCATCACCTTGCCGTTGTGGCAATCTCAAACTTGAAATCACAAAACTTTAGCGAACAACTTACAGATAAAAATATGGACGGTATTGGACTCGAACCAACGACCCCATCGATGTCAACGATGTACTCTAACCACCTGAGCTAACCGTCCGTAATCAACACAGATTAACAATATATCATATAAAACATAATCTGTCAATCCCTAAAACCAAAATTTTATCTACATATATCTAGTCAATTGCACCCGATAGCGATCCTTTTTAGTCACCGCAATTTCCCCAACTTCCAATCGCCCTTTCCCCCGAATAGCGATTAAATCCCCTGTTTTAACATGGGAACTGGCTTGAGTGACTTCCTTCCAATTGACACGCACATCATTAGAGTCAATCAAATCCACCATTTTACTCCGGGACATCCCAAACCCAGCCGAAGCCACTGCATCTAACCGCAAAGAAGCTTCCACAGTCGTCATTTCCTTCTTCTTAGGTTCACGGATTTTTAACTCATTAATCTCAATGCGTCGAGTTTTCACCGGCACAGAACGCACCTGTTGCAAACTCATCTCTAAAAATTCTACCAATTCAGGGACAACAATCACCTGCGCCCCTCTTTCTCCCAACACAATTACATCTCCCGTTTTTTCCCGCACAATTCCTGTTCCCAGCATTGCGCCTAAAAAATCTCGGTGATTTGCGGTATCAAACAAGAAATTACCAGCAATATCTAAAGCCACAATCGCCACTTGAGACTGATCTAATGGTAAATCAGCACGAGCGATCGCTAACCTTTGTCTTTCCGCCTGTGGATATCCACCCCAAGCTACCGAATGCACCTCCGTCAAGCGGCTAAATACCCGTTGAATTTCCGCCAACTCCGGCGGAGACAAAAAATCTGTAAATACCACTTCCCACGTCTTTATAGCCTGATCTGCTTGATCAATTACACGGGCGACAGTATCGCGGTTTTCAACACCTTTTAAAAGTTCTTCTCTAGGTAGCATGAATTTTTAGGAGTCAGGAGTCAGGAGTCAGGAGTCAGGAGTCAGGAGGAAGAAAGAAGAAAGAAGAAAGAAGAAAGAAGAAAAAAATTACCCAATTACCAATTACCAATTACCAATTACCCATTACCAATTAATTAGTTTCCGCATAACCTTGAATATTTTCTGGTTCAAACTGGCGTAAAATACGAGTAGCTTGACGAGTCAGATTTTCCGAACCTTGCACCACAATTAAATACTTACCTGCATCTAAACGATTGCGATAGGGTAAAGCATCACCACCACCCTCAAATAAACCCACGCCACCACCTACAAACACACTACCCATGGCACCGCTACCAGCGCCCAAGATGCCGCCTACCACATGATTTCCGATTTCCCCAGCCCAAGCGAAGGTATCTAAACCAGTGATGAGACTGAAGGTAAAACCAGCAAAAAAGCCAAATGGTACTAACCAAATCGCCATTAATTTTACTTGTTTTTTTGCTTGTTCTTTGGGGTCAATTAAACCAAACTCATCAGCACTTTTGTATCCTCTACCGAGAATAGTGCCATTTATGCCTTCTCTTTCTAAAGCTAAATCAGCGGCTTCGGCTTGGATGCGATCTGATAATACAGCAACAAGATAATTCATCAATTTTAAAATTCAGGATTAATGTGACTTTAGCAAATCCAAAGGCTCACAAAAATTATTCACACCTTGTTTAAGAATATAAATTAAAACGGGTGTAGCCAGACTTTTGGGAAAACTCGGTATTGTCCTCAGATGTACTATCATCTCTTGAATTGACCCATTTAACAAGTCTTCTCGATATTCTTGTTCACAAATTGCCGCTCGCCATTTTTTGGCTAAAGCATCTAACCAATCGGAATTAGTTTGTTCTGGTTCTTGTCCAGCCCGAATAGCCAGAGTCATTACCGCATCTTCTAAATCTCCATCGCAATCCTCTATCAAGTCTAATGCTTCCATTGCTTGAGGATCATCTACCAAATGAGAACGAAATTTTGCAATCTCTTGTGATGTAACTTTAGTCATGAGTTTTTGACTAGACCGGGGTTTGAAAACTATTTTACAACATTGGGAATAGTGATAGGTATACTCAACACGGCTTAATTATTTGATTTTGCGGGTAGGGGTAAAGCAAGAGCTTCATTGGTGTCAAATTAGGCTAAAAATGGCTTATTTGTTGGCTGACAAACCCGCCCGGAACTTAAGTTCCGGTCTAAAAGCTAAAGTGCGTTAAAACGCACTCTGAATGTTAGAATAGTCGGTTTTAACCGACTTTAGCTTTTAGACAGGGAATTTATTCCCTGGCTGGCTTTAAGTTGACCCATTTACCCATCACCTCTTACTTGACTCCTGAGTTCTGTAATTGATTTAAACCCCTGGATGTAACATATCTTTGTAATTCTGTTAAAGCACGGTTGTAATCCAAGATGGCTTTGACGCGATTACCTTCAGAACGGGTGAGGTCATTTAATGCGTTAATTACATCAGTTTGAGTCCCGACACCGGCTTGGAATCTCAACCGCGCTAACCGCAGAGACTCTTTAGCTTGTTCTAAAGCCACATTAGAAGTTTGTACATTTTCCAAATTTGATGCTTGGGTAGAATATGCTTGTTCTACTTGAAAGCGGATTTGGTTGCGCTGTTCAGAAAACTGAGTTTCGGCGATCGCAATATTGGTCTTAGATTGGGCTGCTCTGGCTTTTGCTGCTCCCCCATCATATAAATTGAGACTAGCCTGCAATCTCACAGAATAACCATCAACCACGCTTGTTCCATCATCAAATTGATCGAATAAGTTATACTGACCGAGTAAACTTACCTGGGGACCCAAAGATGCTAAGGCCTGTTTTCTTTGAGCCTCACTAATATTCCGATCTGCTAAAGTTTGTTGTAGTTCAGGACGATTTTGATAAGCCAAAACGATACTTTGTTCTAGTGGCTGTTGCCATAAACCTGCCAATTTGACAGGATCGGACGCAGTAATACTCACTGACTGGGGCAAATTCAACAGTGGTGCTAACTTACGGCGGGCAATTTGTTGTTGAGAAAAGGCACTAGTTAAGTCCTGTTGGGAGTTAGCTAAATTTACCTGCGATCGCAACACATCGAAACGAGTCCCCACACCAGCCCGTTCTAAAGCCACTGCATCTTTCAAACTAGCCTGGGCATTATTTACAGCTGACTGGGAAATTCTCACATTTTCATCAGCTTGTTGCAAGTCATAATATGCCTTAGATACATCTAGCCGAATTTGCTCAGATTGCCTTTCCACATCCAACTCCTGCTTACGTATCCGTTCCTGAGCTTCTTTAATAGCCCCATTACGTCTACCAGAAGTATAAAGATCATATCTTATCTGTCCTGTACCAGTAAACGCCGTAGTAGAAGAAGCATCATCTACCGATAATCCAGCATCCTGTTGTCTTTTAACACGCAATGTATCGCTAACAGTGCGACTATTCTCAACATTCGCATTCAAATCTACACTGGGTAGGAAAGCGGCTTGCGCCTCGCGGAGAACTGATTTACTCCGTTGCAGTTGTAGTACAGACACTTGTAAATCATTATTATTCCGTTTAGCCAGTTCCAGAGCCTGTGACAAACTAATTGGCTGAGTTCCTTGAACCTTCACTTCCTCTGCTTGCGTTGGATATAGCAGCGGATTAGGACTAGGATTCAAATCATTAGGAACATTAGGAAAATCTACGGGCTGACTAGGTGTAGGTTGTACATTCTCCGCCGGAGGTGTACTGGTTTCTGAAGTAGTAGGAACAGTTGTTTGTGCTATCCAAGTATCAGTATTTTGAGGTAAGCAGGTATTAGAAGTAAGAAGTAAAGCCGCTTGACTCTTTGACTGAGACTGTGGACAATTACCAGATTTTAGTAACTTTGCTACCTCTACATCACCTTGATGATCAGAGTTACTTAAATTACTTGATTGTGGATTACTAACAGCCAGAAAATTATTATTTGATAAATCAGAAAACCCGACAAATCTACTGTGATCTTGTTTAGAAATTTTTTCTCCGTCAATGCTGAGATAATTGTCAGCAACAACTACAGGTAGACCGTGGTTGCCGATAGGCTGGATACTACCTTGACTGAAATAATTAGCAGGTAATAATCCTGGGTTACTTTTAACGTTACTTTTGGGCTGTAGGCTATTGTCTGGGAATAAATTCCTACTATTGGTAGAAATTAACACACTAGGAGAAGACGTTAGCTGTAACTGACTTACTTGAATAACATTAGCCCAAGCGGGCTGAGTTGTTAATACTGCTGCTGTCACACCAGGTAAGAAACAATGGAATAATTGCTGTCCTTTCACCGCATCCCCTCACACAAAAAATATTAATTTAGCGGCAGAATACTTGTCTTCACCACAAAATATAGCACGATCTAGAGATTTAGGCAGAAATATCGGACTATACCCTGTGTTAAACATCTGAACTCGGTTTGTCTTCAAAACGTTTGACAATCCGAGAAAGTTCTGCTTTTTCGTTTATAGTAACGCGGTTAGGCGCACCACTAATAATTCGCTCATAGTTACGGAATGAATCTTTAATATCAGGACCATCTGCCGTAATATTATATTCACGAATTCCCTTATCGTGCCACGAGCCGCGCATTTTAAATACGTTAATTGCCCGTGACATTTCTCCCCGAATTTCTACATATTGTAACATCAAAATTGTGTCTGTAATCGTAGAAATGTGGGAGTCAGTAATGGAATTAGAACCCAGGAATTGATCTGTAGTATTGGTAAAGAAACCAGTAATTTCTTCTTGTTTAGCATAACCTGTCACCCCAATTACAAACTGACGAAAAGCATTATTACTAACGCCTCTAGCCATTGCGGAAAGTGAATCAATGGCAATGCGAGCAGGTTTGAAATGGGAGATTTCTGATTTAATAATTTGTAAGTGATCTTCTAAACCAGTGGATTCAGGATAGGTACAAATGATTTTCAGTAATCCTTGATGTTCTAATTCTTCAAAATCAATTCCCCAGGAAGAAGCATTCCGGGAAAGTTGGGCGCGAGATTCTTCATAAGCAAATAATATGGCTCGTTCACCATTAACACAGCCATCTTGAATAAACTTACTCACTAATAAAGTTTTCCCAGTTCCTGTAGCTCCTGTGGCTAAAATAATCGAATCTTTAAAGAAACCACCACCACACATTTCATCAAGAATTTTCACTCCAGAAGATACGCGCACATTAGAAGATCGTTGTGTTAAACGCATTGCTCCCAAGGGGAATATATTGACTCCTTCATTGGTAATTGTGAAGGGATATTCGCCTTTCATGTGAGTTGTTCCCCGTAACTTGAGGATTTCAATAGTTCGGCGGCGACGTTCTCCTTCTAAGACGTTACGAGCAATTATTACATTATCAGAAACAAATTCTTCAACTCCAAAAGATGCTACTGGTCCATATTCTTCACCCCGTTCAGTGGTAATGATGGTGGTGACATTCAATAATTTCAGCCGTGCTACTAACCGAAAAATTTCTCGCCGGACTACTCCTATCGCTTCATATTGTTGAAATATGGCGGTCATGGAATCAATGGAAACCCGTTTAGCTTTATATTTACGAATGGCATATTGTAAACGTTCAATCAGGGCTGATAAATCAAAATTACCTACGATATCTTGACCTTCAGGATCAGGAGATGCGTCGAGAATAAATAATTTACCTTCATCAATTAAACCTTGTAAATTCCAATCAAAAATATGGGCATTTTTAATAATGTCACTGGGTGATTCTTCAAATGTGACAAATACTCCTGGTTCGTCGAAGTAGGTGATGCCATTATAAAGAAATTGCAGTGATAATAAAGTTTTGCCAGTTCCTGAAGTTCCACTAATTAAAGTAGTTCTACCAACAGGTAAACCGCCATGACTAATATCGTCAAAGCCCTCGATCATCGTGCGAATTTTTTCGACACCAATAGGTATTTTTTTGGGTTCAGGTTGCTCTTTTTTATTCATGGTTTGTCTAATATGGATATTCAACCCAGGTTCTTAAAATCAAGAAAGTTCTTAATTATTTTTAATAACTAAATAAATATACCAAATTGCAGGTAAAAAAAATTCCCGAATTTTCATCAAAGAATGGCTAACACCACGGCTTTACTCTTGCCTCCTGCATTTTGTGTTATTCTTTCCCATATTCTTCACTCAATTCTTCATACAGCAGATCCAACCCAATTAATACTCTTTCTCTATCTGTTAAATCACCAATAATTTTTCGCACAGGTGGGGGCAGAATTTTTGATAGTGTTGGTGTGGCGAGTATTTTATCCTCTTCGGCCAACTGGGGGTTTTTCAGGACATCAATTACTTTTAAAGCATAAACTCCTTGAAATTCTTCTTCTAAGATATTTTTGAGGGTTTTTAAAGCCCGCATTGAATTAGGGGTATTTCCTGCTACATATAGCTTGAGAACATAGGTCTTTTTAGCTTCATTCATACAATATAAACTCCTAAAAACATAGAGGTGAAAGACCAAAAGCCGTATTCTTTACATACACAATCAAGCATTAATTCATCATGAATGCAAATGCAAATTCTACTTTGGAATATTCAACGGAATTTTAGCAACAGAACAGCGATAAATTTCACAAAGATGTGCCAAAATATCTATTAAGGTTAAACGGTAATCGAGCAATGTTTCATCGCTTCTGCCTTCCATCCTTAATTGCTTAGAAAATTCATCAATGACTTCCATGTGCATTTCTATAATTTGTGGTATGGGAATACCTGTATAAAATAGGGTATTAACAAATTTATCAAGTTTTTCTGGTAGTGTTTTGTCACTGATAAAATAATTGATAATTATTTGACGGTAATCTGATTTAAGTGAATTTAAAATTTCCTGTTTTTCGATAGCAGCCATGTCCTGAAAATTTTGTGTCTTTTTTTCCTGGCTAACTGCAAGGAAATAATTATCTTTTTGATCTGGGTTTTGTGGCTGACAATGGGGCAAATAGTATATTTGACAAAGTATAGGTTGCCAGTAACATTGAGTGATTAATTTCTCAAGGAAGTTCCATATTTGAACAATTAAACTTTTGTGCCTCTCTTCTACAAATGGTCTATCGAGAATTTGTTTTATATTTGTTTGTAAAAGCAATATAGGTAATAACATCTACTATTTATAGATCATGAATTTTTGAAAGTGCAATACACAGTCACGCAATCAATTATACATAATAGGGCTAAGTAGTATAACTGATAAATTCTTTGATGGCTCATTGCATTGAGAGAGAGTCATGGCTAATGGATAATGTGTATGAGGATATCCGACGGCAGATAGATGACATTATTTCACTTATTGATAAGATACTTAAACGAACTTAAAGAATTGTCGCATTTTAAATCATTATAATTCCTCAAGGTTCTAAAGCGAATCTTTGGAGCCATAATTATTGTTGTAGTTGTCACGATAGAAAATGATGATTTCCAATACCAGTAGCTTTCCTGGTAAATATGGTTACTTGCTCCGGGTAGAAACTCACATATTGGATCGCAAGGGTAAAAATTATTGGTGATTGACTTCGAGACAATGTATGTCCATGACGGAGTGTGACCACGAGCTATAGCTAAATAGCTAGTACCGCAGGGCGGAAGTCAAAAGTCAAAAGTCAAAAGTCAAAAGTCAAAACTAATATACAGTAGGCTTTTTGGCGATTGAATATGGTTGCTTTATTTACGCCGTGATGTACTAGTTTGAAGAGGTCTGTCAATTGTCACCAGAATCGCTGATAGCGTCGCGTAGCCATTCTCAATATTCCTGGAGGATATTGCTTCAGGCTTGAAAACTATCTAAACCAAGTGCTGATGGTAATGCTGAAGTTGATCACAAGCAGAAAGACCACCGAGGACTTATTTTAATGCTACAGTACCCACTTGATGAATTTATAGTAACTGTACCAATGTGCTGGGAAACGAATACTCTGGCAGCAGTGCTGGATATTTTTGTCGAAGAACAGTGCGATCGCTTGGTAATAGTTAATTCCCAACAATGCCCAATTGGTGTATTGTATTCTGCTCGATTACTGCCACAATTCTTAGCCGCAGATGCTGATAACCACCTCTTAAAGCATTTGCAACAACCACTCTCACAGGTGGATAAATCCCTCATAGCACCAATACAGACCATACCAGCCGCAGCAAATCTGGAAAAATTTAGTTTATTTCTCAAAGATCAAGAAGCACAACAAAAAAGTAACTTAGATTGGGCGCTAGTTGATTCAGATGGTAAATATTTAGGAATCCTAAATACTTTAAGCCTATTAATATTGTTAGCTCAGAAGAAAATTTCCATTAGTTTAACCAAAGCAGAAGGAAGTCACAAATATGTGACAAACACCAAAACTTCTCCACACCAAAAAAACATCAAAGATACAGCCAATAAATGCCAGCCAAAAATACACAAGTCTATAGTCCACTTATTAGCTAGATTGCCCTGGCCAATGATGTTACAAACTGGTCAAGGCGAAGTAGTTATGCAAAACCTCCCTTGGTGGCAACAACTAGGAACATCAAAAGATCCTGAAGGCATTAGAAAACAGGTAGAGACTATACTTACTCCAAAATATATTTATACCAATCCTCAAGAAAATCAGAAAACCGATACTTTCACGACGCACAAACAAAGTATCTCACCGACAGTTTTTTCTCCTGACTCACCATCAGCTTTCCCTTTTTTGCAAGAACCATCTCTGCCGATAAATGACGGTTCTAACCACTGTGTTTTCGATAAGAAATTGGGTATTTGTACTTGTGTGGTGGAAATTAAAACTGGTCAGGAACGAGTTTGGGAATTTGCAAAAATTCCTTTAGATAGTAACGAGTTAAAAATTTGGGTTTCGGAGTCAGAATTACCAAAAAATTCAGAAGAACTATGGTTAATATTAGCCACAGATGTAACTGAACAACAACAACTTTGCAAAGAGTTGGCAGCAAAAAATGCCGATTTGATTCAACTCAATCGCTTAAAAGATGAATTTTTAGCTTGCATTAGTCATGAATTAAAAACACCGTTAACAGCAGTTTTAGGACTATCTCGCCTTCTGGTAGATCAACAGTTGGGACAATTAAATGAGCGTCAAGCTCGTTATGCTGGATTAATTCATCAAAGTGGTAGACATTTGATGAGCGTGGTGAATGATATTTTAGATTTAACGCGAATGGAAACGGGACAGATGGAACTTACCCTCACCTCGGTACAAATTCAAGTAGTATGTGAACGGGCTTTCTCAGACGTTAAAAACATTCATTATCAAACTCACAAAACTAAACAATCATCCCCAGCAGAAAATCAAAATTTATCTAATTCTAATCACCAATTTAGCCTAGTAATTGAACCAGGTTTAGAAGAAATGGTAGCAGATGAATTACGCTTGCGACAGATGTTAGTGCATTTACTTTCTAATGCCTTTAAATTCACGGAAATATCTGGGGAAATTGGTTTACGGGTTAGCCGTTGGGAAGGCTGGATTGCCTTTACTATTTGGGATACAGGGATTGGAATTCCTGAACAACAACAACATTTAATCTTTCAAAAATTCCAGCAATTAGAAAACCCACTCACTCGTCAGTTTGAAGGAACGGGTTTAGGATTAGTATTAACTAGAGCTTTGGCTCGTTTACATGGTGGAGATGTCAGTTTCTTATCTCGTGAGGGGAAAGGGAGTCAGTTTACTTTGCTTTTACCTCCAAGTCCACCAAAAGCCAGTTTTAATGAGTCTGAAGACATAGCGACCAAGAGGGAAATAGGCAATATCATCAATTCTTCTCCTCAAAACCTCAATAGTTCTTCCCAAAGACTGGTGTTAGTAGTGGAAGCAGTAGCCCAATATATTGAAGAATTAACTGAACAACTTAAAGGTTTAGGTTATCGTGTTGTTATTGCTAGATCAGGAACAGAGGCACTAGAAAAAGCTCGACGTTTGCAACCAAAGGCAATATTTTTAAATCCTTTACTACCTTTACTTTCTGGTTGGGATGTGATGACTTTACTAAAATCTGATGTTTTAACTCGTCATATTCATGTTATTGTCACAGCCACAGCGGCCGAAAAGGAACAAGCATTTAATAAACAGGCTGATAGTTTTTTGAGTTTACCAATTAAGCATCAAGCATTGGCATCATTGTTAGAAAAAATATCAACAACAACTGAATTTAAGAATTCAGTGATGGAAAATCATCAGATCAATTCTCAAAATATTCCTTTGCGAATTCTCAGGTTAGTAAATCCGGAAATAGAGGCTATTAATCTCTACCCTTCTCTGCGAGAACATCGAGTTATTGAAGTAGATGATTTAGATCAAGCAGATTTATTAGCGCGAGTTTGGCAGTTTGATGTAATTTTACTAGATATGGAAATTTCTACTGCTCGCACTTATTTAGAACAATTAACAAAACATCAAAGATTGGCAACTTTACCATTGGTAACTTGTGATGTTGCGACTACTTTAGCTGCTTCCCAAATACCAGGATTGTCTGTATTTCCTTGTTTAAGTCCCTTAACACAGAAAAATAATCATCAAAATTATCAACAAGATGCTTTAGCATCTGTATTACAAATTGCTGCTGGTATTTGTTGTCCAATAAATATTTTAGTTGTAGATATAAGTATGCTGAGTGATTTATCCACGGTAAAACGCAAACCACTTAAAGATTATCAGTCAGTCAAAAGTTCTTTTATTAATTTTGAAGATGAGCAAATTAATCGAGGATATGAGTGGTTTCAAGCTTTAATTCAATACTTACAAACTGCTGGTTTTAGAGCTTCTATTGCCGGTTGTTGGTCGGAAGTTGTCCAACAAGTCAGTCATCAAAGTGTTGATTTACTTTTGATTTGCTTGAACGAGACGGCAATGAATAAGGAAGTACAAAAAGCTCTTGAATCATTAGGGAATTTACCATTTAATTTGCCGCCAATTTTGGTACTTGACCAAAAATTCAATGAACCAAATTATGGAAATGTAACAAAATCTCGGAAACAACGATATACATCTTCTGTAGAAACTGCGGTTCGGGGAATTGCTACCCAGATATTACCCCGTTCGATTTCAATGGAGGAACTATTAATTCAGATTAATCAATCTTTAGCAAATTAGACTATGATTTATTTGATTTATTTGATTCATTT